>DULZ01000001.1 GCA_012840125.1 Clostridia bacterium
TCCGAAGCCACCGGAGCCACGGTGGACTGGGACGGCGCCCAGGGCCGGGTGATTATCACCACTAAGGCGACCATGGATCAAGCCCAAATAGACAAGATTAAACAGGAAAGCTACCAGCAAGGGTACGCAGCGGGGGAACTGAACGGTTACGTCAAGGGCCTGCAGGAAGGCCGTGCTCAGGTGGAGGACAAGGCTAAGAAGGAAGAGGACTACGACAGAGGTTACGATGACGGCTATGACGCCGGGGAAGATGACGGCTATGACGCCGGGGTAGACGATGCGGAAGACGGGAAAAAGAGTAATTGGAAGAATGCTATCTCCAGTGACAGCAGTATTTCCAAGACTTACAAGCTGAGCAATAAGAGCGATGATTACGCCGATGGTTTCCTGGATGGGTATAAAGATGGCTTTAAAGAAGCTTATGAAGAGGGCTATGATTATACCATGGGATATTGGGATGGCTATGATGTAGGTTTTGACGACGCAGATTACTATAGCTCACTACCTAAAGACAAGGACATTATCGCTGATTACAAGAGCGAATTCAATTTAGGGAAAAAGAGCGATGCCTATGTAGACGGGTTTGTCGACGGGTTTAGAGACGGTTATAGAAAAGCAACGAAATAAATAAAAGCGGACAGGAAAAAGAGTGGTGGACAGCCACTCTTTTTTAACAGGTATTTTAGGTATGGAATATGATTATGAAAAAGGAAGTAAAGCAGGTGAACAGTCATGTCCGTACCGGAACAAAACCTGCTCCCGCCCTGTGCCTCAGGCCGCTATTACCGGGTGAAGGCGGGAGAGACTTTAACAACCATTGCCTCCAGGGTGGGCATTTCATTGGATGAGTTGGTCAGCCTCAATCCCCATGTGGATCCCCTTAACCTCCAGCCGGGACAGTTTCTCTGCCTGCCGGGGGAGACCCCCTGCCCCTCCGGCCTGTACTGGGAAGTGGCCCCGGGGGACACCTTTTATAAAATCGCCAGGGAAATAGGGACCACCGTGGAGAGGCTAATAGAACTCAACCCCTTTGTGGATCCCCATAACTTACAAGTGGGACAGCTTTTATGCCTGCCCGAGTCCTAGAAACGCCGGAAGTTTATAAGTTTAACAGGAGAAAGGAAATATCATCCTGGGGTTTGCAGCTGTTGATCTTAGCCAGCAGGGAGAGGTGAAACTCTTCCTGGTCTGATAGGAGGAGCATTTCTTTCAGCTCTTGCTCATTGAGAATGTCAAACAGCCCGTCGCTGTACAGCAGCAGGGAATCCCCGGGCTGGTAAAAAGCAATGCCTTTTTCAAAGGTGATGCCGGTGCTGATGCCCAGGGGCATCCCCTGGCTGGGGAGCTGCCGGACGCGGCCCCGGGATTTGAGCAAGCAGGGAGGATGCCCGGCACCGGCAAAGCTGATCTTTTCCTCCTCGATTTTGGTGCAGATGGCCGTGACATAGTAAGCCGTGTCTTCATTGGCCAGCAAGCTGCACAGTTTCCGATTCAAGCGGTCCAGCAAAAGGGCCGGGTCCTGGCACTTCTTATCAATCAATGCTTTGACTGCCGTGGCAATTAAAGCGGCGGAAGGGCCGTGCCCCGCCGCATCGGCCAGCAAAGCCCAGCGGCTGTCTGGTTGTTCCCAGGTTTCAATCAGGTCACCGCCCACCGGGCGGCAGGGCCGGTAGAACAGCTTATCCTGGGGCTGCAGGTGGTTTTCCGCGAAAAACAGGTTTTCCTGTACTCGCCTGGCAAAAACCAGTTCATTGTACAAGTTGGCATGCAGTTCCCGGATTTTCAGCATGTTGCGCACTTTGATCATTAGTTCAATGGTGTCCACCGGTTTGGACAAAAAATCATCAGCCCCGGCCCGCAGCCCTTGCAGCTTGCTCTGCCGGTCATTTAAGGCCGTAATCAGGATCACGGGCAGGAAAGGTTCCTGCCATTTCTTTTTCACATAGGAACAAAAACTAAACCCGTCTTCGCCGGGCATCATCACATCCAACAGGATTAAATCCGGTTTTTCTTTGTAAATCAGCACCCTGGCTTCGCCGGCACTGGCCGCTTCCAGCACGGTGTATTTCTCCTTCGTTAAAAAGCCGACCAGCAGTTCCCTACTGAGACGGTCATCATCCACTACTAGGATTTTCTTCCCCATTCATAACGCCCTTTCTAATCCAGACTCTCCCACTCCCGAATTTGCATCGATCGGCTAGCTCATTGAGGATGGACAGGCCCCGTCCCGATTCCGAGCAGGGAACGGTTTCCACGTCAGCGAGAATAGTTTGGCGTCCTTCGTCCGCTACGAAAATAAGCACCATGCTCCGGCTTGGCTTCCACCGCATGCTGAGATAGACTCTTTTATCCGGCTCCCAATTATTGCCGTGGGCGGCGGCGTTGGCCAGCAATTCACAGAGTATGAGGTCAAAATCGAAGTTCATGGAGGTAGGAATCCCCCACTCTTGCAGTACGGCCAATGCCAGGCTTCTGGCTTTTTGTAGCTCCGCTTTGCTGCTCTTGACGGTACAGTACCACTTCATTGCCGGTGCATCTGGTCCAAAGACGGCAGGATGGGCACAATTTGATTGATCCGGGTAATTTCAAAGACCCGGGCGATTTTTGGTTGCGGAGCCACTATAATTAAATCTTTGCCGTTCAGCTTTTTCAGCAAGGAAATGATTACCCCGACACCGGAACTGTCGATCATTTCCAATGCGGACACATCCAAGATCACTTGTTCTTCGTCACCGCGGATTTGCTCTTTAATCTTCTCCTTGGTTTCCGTGGAATTGAAGAAAGTCAGCTCCCCTGACAGGAAGACATATAACTTGTTTTGCCGCCGTTCCACCTGCAGCATATGGTCACCCGCCTCATTTAAACTTTAAAAATAGCTACCGCTTTGGCTAAATCCTCCGTCAAGAGCTTCAGTTTCTGCGCCAGGGCCGCCACCTCGTCCTGGGCCGCCGTTTGCTCCTCTGCCGAGGCGGCCACTTCTTCGGAGCCGGCGGCATTTTCCACAATGCTGTCCGTCATGGCTTCCACCAGGGATGCCAGTGCGGTACCGTTGTTTTCCAGCACACCGCTCATCTCCAGTAATCGTTCCGCCGCCGCGCGGGAATTGACGGCACTGTCCACCAGGGCATTGAGGGACTCTCCCGCCCTTTGGATGATGGCCATTTGCTTGGCAATTTCCTCACTGTTCACTTCCATGGAATTAACGGTCACCGTCGTTTCTGATTGAATGTCCTCAATTAAGCTGGTGATTTTTTCCGCGGCCGCCGCGGATTCCACCGCCAGCTTGCGCACTTCTTCCGCCACTACCGCAAATCCCCGGCCTGATTCCCCGGCCCGGGCAGCTTCAATGGCGGCATTCAAAGCCAAGAGGTTGGTCTGGGAGGCGATGCCGTCAATGATTTCCACGATGGCGGCGATTTCCCCGGAACGCATACCCAATTTTTGGATGGCATCCGTGGCGAAATCCACCGTCTCCGTCACCGACGTTAACTGGGCGATGGCCGCATTGACCGCTTTGTTTCCTTGCTGGGCCATGTGCTCCGCTTGCTTGGCCTGGTCCAAGTTGTTCAGCGCCGTCTCCTTGAGCCCCAAGGCAATGGCTTTGACGCTGTCGGACTGTTCTTTCAGCTTATCGGCCTGCTTGGCCAACCGGTCCCCGCTTTCAGCGATGTTTTGAATGGTCATGGAAATCTGCTCCGCCGCCCGTTTCGTCTCATCCGCGTTGCCGGCCAAAAGCTCGCCGGCTTCGTTGGTATCTTTGGTGGTATGGGCGATATTGGCGATGAGCTGTTTCAGGTTGTGCAGCATGGTGGTGAAGGCATCCACCAGTTCTTTTACTTCCCCTTTGACCCGCAGGGCCGGTATCTGGACGGTCAGGTCTCCCTGGGCCGCCTGCTGGCTGATACCGGCCAGCAGTTTAATCGGGTTGGAGATGGCATTGGCCGTGACATGGGCCAGGAGATTGGCGATGGCCAGCGTGACCAGCAGCGCGGCCAGGATCAACATTTTTACCTGCAGGGCTTTTTCTTGCCCGGACAGCATGCTCTGTTCCGTTTCCTGCCCCACCAGTTCTCGCAGCTGCTCTAAGAGGCCTTTGAGTTCATTGAGGGCCGGGGATACCTGATGGAGGAAGATGTCCTGGGCCCCGGTGAAGTCCCCGGCTTCTGCCAGCTCCCAGACTTGATGGGCGTACCGGTGGATGCGCTGGTGCGGGTCATTAATGGCCGTGTAGATCTCTTCCATGTGGGCCGGCGGGGAAAAGCCGTCGTACCACTTGCCGAAATCACAATCATGGGGCCCCCCCGGCTCCCGCGGCAAGATGTTGGTCAGGAACATGAAATAAAAATCCGTCATGAACTTATCGTGGGCGATTTCCGCCTCCAGCAGCTCTTTATGCAGCAAGGCCTGGGCGTTGACGTCCGCCGCTACACTGTTCATGAAATCGGTGCCCCAGTAGGCGATAATTCCCAAGATTAACATAAACGTAAATACTGTGCCAAATCCGACTAATAAGCGCTTGCGAATCCAGGTCATGTCTGCTCACCCTTTCCATAGCATCGCCAATAGTTGGATTTCTTTGTACGATTTAACCCTATATATTTCGTTTCTTGGTTCCTTTTTCCTCCCCCCGGAGGGAAAAACAAAATAACCCCCGGGGGTATCCCCTGGGGTTATGACAGTCAACGATCAAGGCATATGATGGTCAGCGTTCCGGGCCGGGTAGCCCTTCTCCGGATTGGGCTCGTGAGGATACGGTAACCATGAATTCTTTCAGCCGCGCCAGGTCAGATAAATACACGGATTTGAGCCGGCGGTTGTAGATCACCGCTGCCGGGTGGAAAAGAGGGAAGACCCAAGCCCGGTGCCCCTCGTCAAAGAATGGAGTGCCGTGGAAATCCTTCATGGAACAGTTTTTCCCCAGGAGGCGGCTCAGGGGCACCGTGCCTAAAGTGACGATGATCTCCGGGGAGACCAGTTTGAGCTCCTGTTCCAGCCAGGGACTGCAGGCTTGGATTTCCGAGGCTTTGGGCCGGCGATTGGCATAAGCCCCGTATCTTCCCCTGGCGGAAGGTTTGGTGGGCCGGCATTTCACGGTATTGGTCAGGTAAATCTGTTCCCGGGTCAAGTTGAGGAAGGCCAGGAATTCCTGTAAGTATTCACCTGCTTCTCCGGTAAAAGCTTGTCCCGAAACCATGTCTTCATGTCCCCCGGGGGCCTCCCCCAAAAGGAGCAGTTTCGCCTTGGGATCCCCTTCCCCAATAACTACCCGGGTCCTGGTCTGCCATAATGAGCAGTTTTGACACCGGGCTAGCTGCTGTTGCAGTTCTTTTAACGACAAATCCACAAGCTTCATCCTTCCGGGTGTTTTTTAGATCTATTCCACCGGCCGGGGAGAAAAACCTGCCGCGGAACCACAGATTACGCGGGCCTGCCGTCTCAGTTGAGTTCTTGACCTCCCGGAGTGCAGGCTCCTGGTGCACTGCAAGGAACGGCTTAAATGCAGGGAGCCCTTAACGGTGGTCAGGCACCAGTCGCCGGGCTGGGTTTCCGTCGCCCCGGCCATAGGCCGAAAGGGCTATTAAGACCTAAAAGGATGATGACGGCCATAGGACGGCGACCGCTGTTGAGCTCATTCCCCAATCGGGCTCTTGGCCGCAGGCCATTAACAGCCAATGCTGAAGGGCAGTGGGTCAAAAAGCTGAAGGCCGGGTTGCCCGGCCTATGTCCATGGATTAATAGTCAATGGAGAACACCAGCAGCACGAGGATTAAGAAGATGGCGAAAGCCAGCTGGTTATTGAAGAAGCTGCCTCCCATCATGAAGCCTCCTTTCCGGTAGGGATTTGCTGGGAATCCCTAAACTATGTTGCCAGGTTTACTAGTCAATGGCGAAAATTAACAAGATCAAAATGAGAAACACCATAAAAGCCAAGTTGCTGCCCCAGTAGCCGCCCTTGCCCCCTCCTCCGGTTGCACTGTTGCTCATGCAAAAATCCTCCTTTCTTTCCTTCTCCTATATACTATGGGAGGATTTTTGGATGGTGACAGCCGCAGGCTGTGTTATTCATTGGTAATAAAGACCGGGAGGCCCCGGTCTTTTAGATATTAATAATTGTCAATGGAGAAGATGAGCAGCACCAGGATCAAGAAAATGGCAAAAGCGAGGGTGTCGCCAAAGAAGCCCTTGCTCATAAATTTACCTCCTTCCCTTGCTTAATACTTCTTCTTATCGATGGAGAAGATTAAAAGAACTAGAATGAGGAAAATCGCGAAAGCTAAGTTGTCGCGATAGCCGCCGTAACCGCCGCCGACTCCGGTACCCATAGCAAGCCTCCTTTCAATTAATCAACTCGTCGTTTGCTGGTTAAGAGCATGAATGGTGTATGCTTTGATACCATACTATGGGAAGCGGGCGCAAAGGGTTACAGGATCGCCAGGAAGAAAATTCTTTGTCCCACCGGTCAGCGCGGCAGGATAAGTTCGGGTGGATGGAGACACAATACAATTAGAGTCAGCAAAAGGGGGTAGAGATTTTGGAAATTACATCTTGGGAGCAATGGCTGGATACGTTGGGTACGGCCTTGAGCAAAGCCCAGTCTATGAAAATGCCGAAAAAGCTCTTAACGAAATCAGCCGCTGAGCTGGGCGATTTTCTCTTTGATACCATTGATCCGGATGTGCCGGAAAACCGCTTGTTGAAGAAGATGTGGGAAGTGGCGGACCGCAAGGAAAAGGAAGCCCTGGCCAATGTCATGATCAAGCTGGTGGAGAAAAGAACGACCCATTAACGGCCGGTGACGGAAGGGGAGGCCGGGTAGGCCTTCCCTGTGACACCGGTTGTATTTTAGCCGGACCAGCCTTGAAAAAAGCCGGCAGCAGGCAATTTTAGGCTCGGGGGGGCATATGATAAAGGCATAGCTGAAGAGAGGAGTTGTTGACAGGCAATGCGCATCAAATTGCATTTGATGGGAGCTCTAAAACACACAATGCAGGCCGGGGACCGCTTTGACCCAAGTGGTTACCTGGAAGTCGATGCAGCGACGACCCCCCGAGATCTCATCCGGTCCTTGGGTGTGACCGGCGAAGATGTGCTGGTCTTGATCAACGGTAAACCGGTGCCCCTGGATGAAAAGATAGCCCCTGATGACCGGGTAGTGCTCATGTATCCTGATTCCCATGAAACTTGAAGATTTTTTCACCGTAACCGGAGGTAACGGCTTACCACCGGTTTTTTCTTGCCTTGCATAACCGGAAAGGAGATGTAGCCATACTATAGATCACCGGGAAAAAGGAGGACAGGGTGTGTTCCGGAGATTAATGGACAGGCTGAAAGGCGGCCAAATACGGGACCTGCCTCATCACGGACTTTACCATGACCTGGAAGTGAACCTCAGCGTTCTGCAGGATATATTCAACTTGTGCTTTGATGTGAAATACCGGCGGTTCAAACTGAACACGGAACCGGCCCGGGAGGCCTGCTTGATTTTCATCGAAAACCTGGTGGAAGTCAGGTCCCTGGAAGAGCACGTCATGGGCGCCCTAACTAAGCAGGTGGCCCCTTGTCATGCTGACTGGGATTTAATGAAAACCGTCTGCGATTCTTTGGTGGAGACCTTGGAGATCAGCCTTGAAGAAGAATTTGAACCGACGGTTAATGCTATTCTCAACGGCAGCGCCGTCCTGCTGGTGGACGGCGTGAACCAGGCTGTCCGGATGAACGTCAAGCAGTTGGAGCGGCGCGCCATTAACGAATCCGATACGGAAACGGTCATTCGGGGTCCCAGGGACGCTTTCGTGGAAGTGCTGTCGGTGAATGTGACCCTGTTACGCCGCCGGCTGAGGACTCCTGCCCTGAAACTGGAGAAGCTGCGCATCGGTACCATGACCCGGACCGATGTGGTGGTTGCTTACCTGGATGGGGTGGCGGAGCCGAAAATAGTCGCCGAGGTGAAAAGCAGGCTGGCGAAAATTGACATTGACGGTGTCTTGGAAAGTGCCTATATCGAAGAATTCATGGAGGATGTGCCCTGGTCCCCTTTTCCGCAAATCGATTCCACCGAAAGGCCCGATAAAGTGGCCGCCGGGCTGCTGGAAGGGCAGGTGGCGGTTTTGGTAGACAATACACCTTTTGCCTTGCTGATGCCGGTGACCTTTTTCCGTTTTCTGTTCGCCTCGGAAGACTACTATTCCCGGGCCATTTATGCCACTTTTACCAGGCTGGTGCGTTTTGTTGCTTTGAATATTGCTTTGATCCTGCCCGCTACTTATGTGTCCATCGTGACTTATCACCAGGAACTGCTGCCCACCAGCTTGCTATTGTCCATCGCCGCCGGCCGGGAACCGGTACCTTTTCCCGCCTTCCTTGAGGCTTTCTTGATGGAAACCACCTTTGAGATCTTGCGGGAAGCGGGTATCAGGCTGCCCCGCCCCGTGGGTCAAGCCACCAGTATTGTGGGCGCTCTGGTGATCGGTAACGCCGCCGTTTCCGCCGGCCTGGTGTCCCCGGCGATGGTAATCGTCGTTTCCTTAACGGCGCTGGCTTCTTTCATTATTCCTACCCCGTCGGGGGCTTTTGCCATCCGGCTTTTGCGGTTTCCCTTGATGTTTTTTGCCGCTGCCCTGGGCTTCTTCGGGGTGATGGTGGCCCTGATGGCGATCCTGACCCACCTGTGCACCTTGCGCTCCTTTGGCGTGCCCTATCTCTCACTGCTTTCTCCCGTGCATATAAAAGGCTTAAAGGATTCCTTTGTGCGGGCGCCCTGGTGGATGATGGCGAAAAGAAGGTGATGCAGGAATGAACGATCACAATTACACGCAAATCTCCGGCGGGCAGCTGGTCCTGCTCCTCATTACCCTGGTGGGAGCGACGGCTATTCTTTACGCCCCTTCGATGTCTATTAGAATTGCGGGGCGGGATGCCTGGCTGTCAATTCTGGTCCCAGCCACTTTGTACGGGCTGCTGGTGGTCTGGGTTACCACTAGACTGGCCCTGGGCTTTGCCGGCCTCTCATTCCGGGAGTACACCGAGGCCCTGACCGGCAAATGGATGGCGCGGCTCATCAATTTCCTCTATTGCCTTTACGCGGTCACATTATTGATCGTGATCGTGCGGGAGTTCGGCAATGTCCTCAGTACCGCTTTCATGCCGGAGACGCCCATGCTGGTCTTTCACTTGTCCCTCCTGGTGCTGTGCATTTATGCCACCTGGGGCGGCATCGAAGTTATCTGCCGGGTGAATCAATTCCACCTACCCCTCTTGTTTTTTACCATTGCCTTCTTGTTCCTGTTTTTGGCCAAGGATGTGAAATTGGACAGGCTGCTGCCCTTTATGGAAAACGGTTTTGTGCCTGTGCTTAAAGGGGCCATCGTCCCCTGCGCTTTCCGCGGTGAGGTTTTTGTGCTCCTGTGGCTGGTCTCCCACCTGAAGGAACCCTGGGACGGCCCCAGGCTGGGCACCCTAGCGGTGGCCATTCTCGGCATTCTCCTGGCCCTGGATACTTTCACCATTTTGACCGTTCTCGGCAAGGAACTGTCTTCCCGGGAAACCCTGGCCACCCTGTCGGTGGTGCGTTATATTAACATCGGTGATTTCCTGAACCGGACGGAAGGATTGGCACTCATCATCTGGATCTGCAGTGTTGTGACGAAAGCCAGCGCTTTCTTCTACATCGCGGCGGAGTCAGCCAAAGCTGCTTTAGGCCTGCCGCGCAGCAACGGGTATCTCCTTGGCGGGCTGGGGCTCATCATCCTGGTGGCGGCTCTTTATATTTTTAAAAACGATCTCCAAGTCGTTTGGTTCCTGGAAAAACTGTTTCCGCCCCTTTCCTTGCTCTTCCAACTGATCATTCCCGGCGCGCTGCTGGGCCTGGCCTGGGTCAAGAAGAAAGGAGCCGGCTCCCGTGGTTAAAAAGTACGGTTTACTGTTCTTGCTACTGTGGTTTACCTTATGGGTGTCAGGCTGCTGGAGTAAAAAGGAAATCGAAAACCTAGCCATCGTTTCCGCCATCGGCGTTGATTTTGTGGAAATAGACGGGAAGCCCAAGTGGGAAGTGACCATGGAAATTTACCACCCGAAAGCCCTGGCTCCCACCGGCGGCGACGGCATCAGCAGGGGAGGCAGCGGGCAAAAACTCATCAGCTGGATTGTGACTTCCGTCGGCGATACCGTCGACGAAGCCATTAATCACATCAGCGCCCGCACACCCCGGGTGCTGTTTTTCGCCCACACCAGGGTCGTGATCGTTGGTAAGGAGGCGGTGGAGAATTATAACCTGGAAGAAGTCTTGTCCCTCTTTTTCAGCAGCCATGAAGCCCGTTTGCGGAACTGGGTCTTAATTGCCGACGGAACAGCCAAGGAAGTGCTGCTGACCGGGCCGGAAATGGAACCCACCCGGGCCGGTGAACTGGAGGAATTAATCCAGCAAACCAGGAAAAGGTTGTCCAAAGCGGAAGTCCTCAATTTCCGGGATGTGGGAGAGGCCATGGCCTTACCCGGCAAGGATGTGATTACCGGCCGGGTAGAGGTCTTCAAAACTCCGGAGCCCCCTACCGCTATCTACCTTCCAGGGCAGGAGTCCGTGCGGCACACCATGAGACTGAGCGGCGGCGCCGTCTTTTCTAAGGGGGACTTTGCCGGCTGGTTCAGTGATCTGGAAACCCGGGGCTACTTGTTCCTGGTCGGCAAAGCGCGGATGACGATTGTGCCTATCCATCTAGCCAATGATGATACCTTTGACGGCAATGTCAGGATTATCAAGGCCAGCAGCAGGATCATCCCGGAGATCGCCGGGAGTGACCTTAAAATGAAAGTCATGATCCAGGCAGAAGGGCATTTGGAAGGCTTTTTCCCGGGCGATTTCGCCGTCACCTCCGGCTTCTTCGATGAGGTGGGCCGCAAAACGGCTCTGGAACTGAAAAAGGATATCCTGGCGGCCCTCAACAAGGCCAAGGAATACCGGGCGGATATTTTCGGCTTCGGGGAACAGGTTTACCGCCGGTACCCCAAGTACTGGCAGTTGGTGAAGGAGCAGTGGCGGGACTATTTCGCCAGCCTGCCGGTGGAGGTAGAGGTGAAAGTGACCATCCGCCGCACCGGCATTTTTGAAGAACCGGTGCCTTCCCGCTAGCGGGTTTATGCTTTATAATACTACTAATAAACCGGTAGGAGGGAGAACCGTGAAGCATATTCTGGCCCTTTTGGTAGTGAACCGCCCCAAGGTGCTGTCTCACATTTCCGGGTTAGTCAGCCGCCGGGCGTATAACATCGATAGCATTGCCGCCGGCCGTACGGAGGATCCCAAAATCACCAGGATTACCCTGGTGGTGGAATGTGAAGAAGACGAGATCCAGCAAGTGGAGAACCAATTGGCCAAACTGGTGGACGTCATTAAAGTAACCAACTTGACCCGGGAAAAATGTGTCGTCCGGGAACTGGCTTTAATCAAGGTGCGGGCCTCCTCGGAGAAAAGAAGCGATATCGTGGATATCTGCAATATCTTCCGGGCCAAGATCGTGGATGTGACCAGGGAAGCCATGATCGTGGAATTGACAGGGGAAAGCGATAAAATTGAAGCATTGATGGACGTGTTAAAGGAACACGGCATTGTGGAGATCGTCCGCACCGGTACCATTTCCCTGTCCCGGGGGCCGGAGGCGGCAAAATTTGTAAGCAAAGAGCAATGTTGTTGACATTTTTGTAGCATTTATATAAGCTGATGATAGGTTGTCTGACAATGCGCTCGTGGTAAACAAGAAACCCAGGGGGAGGGAGAGTGCCATGGTTAATTTGACCATCGACGGGCATCCTGTGTCAGTTCCCGAAGGTACGACCGTGCTGGAGGCGGCCCGGGAAATCGGCATTGATATACCGAACCTGTGCTATGACAAGCATCTTACCCCAGCAGGTGCCTGCCGGATGTGTGTTGTTTCCATTGAGGGGTTTCGCAACCTGGCCACGGCCTGTACGACGGTAGTGTCCGAAGGCATGGTGGTGCAAACCGAGACCCCGGAAGTCGTTGAAGCCAGGAAGATGATTCTCGATTTAATCCTGGCTAATCACCCGCAGGATTGTCTGACTTGTGAAAAAACAGGGAATTGCCAGTTACAAGACTTGTGTTATCGCTACGGTGTGAAAACCACCACCTTTGCCGGTGAGCGCCGGAATGTGCCGAAAGACACCGGCAATCACCTCATCGAACGGGATTACAATAAATGTATCCTCTGCGGTAAATGTGTCCGGGTCTGCGCCGAAGTCCAAGGCACCAATGCCGTGGATTTCGTGGGCCGGGGTTTCCAGACCGTGGTGGATACCGCTTTCCGGGAGCATCTCAACCTGGAGAACTGCCGTTTCTGCGGCCAGTGCGTGGAAATGTGCCCCACCGGAGCTTTGATCAACAAGCAGTTCAAGGGTACCAGGCCCTGGCAAATCACCAAGAAAGTCAGGACCACTTGTCCTTTCTGCGGCACGGGCTGCAATTTTGATCTGAACGTCAAAGACGGCAAGATCATCGGCGTCACCACCGGTAACCCGGACGGGGTGGTCAACGGGCGAGCCCTCTGCGTGAAAGGGCGCTTCCACACCGACATGATCTACAGCCCGGAAAGGATTACCACGCCTTTAATCAAGAAAAACGGGGAATTCGTCCCGGCCACCTGGGATGAAGCTTTGGATCTGGTCGCTTCCAAGTTCAAGGAGATCAAGGAGCAGTACGGCAGCGATGCCATCGCGGCTTTGAGTTCCGCGCGCTGCACCAATGAAGACAACTATGTCATGCAGAAATTCGTGCGGGCGGTGATCGGCACCAACAACGTCGACCACTGCGCCCGGACGTGACACGCGCCTACCGTAGCCGGTCTGGCTACTGTATTTGGCAGCGGTGCAATGACCAACTCTATTGGTGAAATTGAGTTTAACGATTGCCTTTTCGTCATCGGTTCCAACGCCCCTGAAGCCCATCCGGTGATCGGGAGCAAGATGAAGAGAGCCAAGAGAAGGGGAGCCAAGCTCATCGTCGCCGATCCCAGGAAGACGGAACTGGCGGAAATGGCCGACGTATGGCTGCGGCTGATTCCCGGTACCGATGCGGCTTTGATCAACGGGATGATTCACATTATCATCACCGAGGGCTGGGAAGACCGGGAGTTCATTGAAACCCGGTGCGAGGGCTTTGATGACATGTGGAAAGTAGTGCAAAACTACCCGCCCAGCCGGGCCGCCGAGATCACCGGTGTTCCCGAAGAACTGATCTACCGGGCGGCGGAGCTTTACGCCAAGACCAAGCATGCCGGTATTTACTACACTTTAGGTATCACCGAGCATACCACCGGTACCGCCAACGTGATGAACCTGGCCAACCTGGCCATGGTCACCGGCCATGTGGGCCTCGAAAGGGCCGGGGTCAACCCGTTGAGAGGCCAGAACAACGTACAAGGGGCCTGCGACATGGGTGCCCTGCCCAACGTTTTCCCAGGCTACCAAGCCGTCAGCAACCCGCAGGTGATTGAGAAATTCGAGAAAGCCTGGGGTGTAACCCTGAACCGGCAAATGGGTCTCCGCATTCCGGAGATGATTGATATGGCGTTGTACGGCCAGGTGAAAGCCATGTACATCATGGGTGAAGACCCGGTTCTCACGGACCCTGACGCCAACCATGTCCGGAAAGCCTTGGAGAAGCTGGATTTCATGGTGGTGCAGGATCTGTTCCTCACCGAGACGGCCAAGTATGCCGATGTATTCCTCCCGGCGGCCTGTTATGCCGAGAAGGAAGGCACTTTTACCAACACGGAGCGCCGGGTGCAGAGAGTGAGAAAAGCCGTGGAACCCCCCGGCCAGTGCCGCCAGGATTGGGAGATCATCTGCGACCTGTCCCGCCGCATGGGTTATGACATGGACTACTGCTGCAGTGAGCAGATTTTCAATGAAATGAGGAGCTTAACACCGAGTTATGCCGGCATCACCTACGCCAGGATTGACAAGGTGGGCATCCAGTGGCCCTGCCCGTCGGAAGACCATCCCGGCACCAAGTTCCTGCACCAGGGCACTTTCCCCAGAGGAAAAGGTCTCCTGCAGGGCATAGAGTATGAAGCACCGGCGGAATTGACCAATGAAGAATACCCGATGCTCATGACCACCGGCCGGATGCTGTATCACTATAACGTGACCACCAGGCGTTCCGCCAACCTGGACCGGCTGCGTCCCCATGAGCTGGCCCAGTTGAATCCGGTGGATGCGGCGAAAATCGGCGTGCAAGAGGGAGATGAGATCCGCGTCAGTTCCCGCCGCGGTTCCATCACCACCAAAGTCACTCTTACGGAAAAAGTACCGCCCGGCATTATGTTCATGACGTTCCACTACTGGGAGTCCCCGGTCAATGAGTTGACCAACTCCGCTTATGACCCGATTAGTAAGACGGCGGAGTACAAGGTGTCGGCGGTGCGCATCGAGAAAGTGTCATAAGAGGGAGCAGCCCAGCGCTGCTCCTTTCTATTTGATGCTCGCCCGGTACACCTGGTACCGGTGCAGGACGGGGCAGCCCAGGGTGTTTTCAATCAGGCTCCGCACCGTCAGGTTGTTCTCCATGATGAGGGATATCTCCGCCTGCTCGTATCCCTGCGCCAGAGCCAGCTCCATGGCTTTGAGGATTAAAACGGTGCTCAAACCCTTGTTCCGGAACTTGGGCCTAAGCCCCAGCACCGCCGCCCTGAGGGGAGGAGTTGACGGGTGAAGGAGGGCGCGGGGATTGGGCTGCAAAAAGCAGGCCCCCGCCGGCTCATCGTCCACATCCAACCGCAGCAGCAGTTCCTGCTGCCGGGACAATTGGTAGGACAGGATGATGCGCTTGGCTTCTGCCAGGGTAAGGGGCACGAAGCCCCAGTTGTTTTGCAGGCTTTCGTTGTACACGTCCCGGAGGATGAGGGCTTCTTCATGCAGGTTGCCCAGGGCCGGGAAAAGAAGCTCTACCCGGTGGCGCCGGAAAACCCTTTCGCGCAAAGTGGCAAGCCGTTCGGAGACCGGCAGATCCCTGGTCCACAAGTAAGACAAAAGCCCCATGGCTTTTTCCAGCCCGCAGCCTGTTAAGAGATCCCGGTAGTAGGGCGGGTTGTAAGCCACGTTGGGATGAGGCAAGGTGGCAAAACCTTCGATCATGATGCCGACCTTTTCATTGGTGCTGGCGGAGATGGGGCCCAGCATCACTTGCTTGCCCCGGGCTTTTAGGGTTTCAGCGGCTGCGTTTAATAAAGCCCGGGCCGCTTCCGGGTCTTCCAGGCACTCAAAGAAACCGAAAAAACCTTCCTCTTGGGGCAGGTGCCGCTCATCCACAATAGCCGCAATGCGACCTACCACCCGGTCCCGGCGAAAAGCTAAGAAAGCCTGCAGCTCCCTGTGGGGATCCTGCTGGCTCAGCCAGCGGAGACTGCGGCTTTCTTCCCAGGCCTCCTCCTCTATTCCGGGCAGGGAAGGGTAAATCCGTTCCTTTAGCTTGGCGAAAGCCCGCCAGTTATGGCGGTGCTCCAGCTTTCGTACCGTTAAAGCGGTCATGCCCTACTCCCTTTCTTAGTTTTGCTGAAAACAGCTGTATAAGTATATGCCAATCCTATTATTTAAGTGATGGGGAAATTTTGATAAAAAAAGAGGAAAGAGCACAGTTTTACCGAAGATGTAATAATTAATACTACTTATGTTAAGGAGGTATTGCCATGGAACTGAAAGGCAGCAAAACGGAAGCTAATTTGTGGGAAGCTTTTGCCGGAGAGTCCAAGGCAAGGAACAAGTATACTTATTATGCTTCTGTAGCCAAGAAAGAAGGTTATGAACAAATCGCTGCGATTTTTGAAGAAACCGCCAACCATGAAAAGGAACACGCGAAGAGAGCGTTCAAGTTCTTAGGCGGTATTGGCGATACGGTGGCCAACCTGAAGGATGCCGCCGCCGGTGAGCATTACGAATGGGCGGAAATGTACAAGAAGTTTGCCGAAGAGGCCCGGGAAGAAGGTTTCACGGAAATTGCCGCTTTCTTTGAAAAAGTAGCCACCGTCGAGGCAGAGCACGAAAAACGTTACTTAAAGCTGCTGCAGAATATTGAAGAAGGCAAAGTATTCAAGAAAGATGCGGAACAGCGCTGGATGTGCCGCAACTGCGGTTATGTCCATACGGGCGCCGAAGCTCCCGAGCTTTGCCCGGCTTGCGCTCATCCCAGGGCTTACTTCCAACTGAAAGCAGAGAACTACTAGTGGTAAAAACCTCGCTCCATGGCGAGGTTTTTAATTTTTTGTAGGGACGGCTTTACAGGAAAATGGTTAATATGATATAATAACTTACCAAAACAAAATACCTGCGGAGCGCTGAATTCTCACCGGCGTGAGAAGCGGAGGACCCACTTTTTGGGGTGAATCTCTCAGTTGCTGAGAGTAGGGTTAGCTTTCGACCCGAACCCGTCAGCTAACTTCGTAAGCGTGGAAAGTAGGAGCTTTAACCCGTGTGATTAAAGTTTGCTTTTTTATGCCCTACTTTCCGTAGGGCATTTTTTTCCTGCCGATTACTGCATCATTGAGCGGGGAGGTAATGGAAGGAAACCAATTTGCAAGGGAGGTTGATGCGCATGGCAACAAGAGAGCTGACCCCGGAGCTGCTGTTAGACGGACATCACCGTGCTAAGTTGAAAAAAGCCCAACTGACTCCCGAGGAAAAAAGACGGATCTCGAATATGAGGGCCCTGGAACTGAAAAGCAGGATTCAGGATTACCTGGAGGCTCGGCAGCACATTCCCTCCGGCAGGGAAATGGAAGACCGGATCCGGGAAAGGAGAGCAAAGATCCTCAAGCTGCTGAACGGGACGGAAGCCGACTGGCAAGACTGGAAATGGCAAATGGCCCACCGCATCAGTGACGTGGACATTCTCAAAGAAATTCTGGAATTAAGCGAAAAAGAAGTGCAGGAAATCAAAGAAGTCGGCTTAAAATTCCGCTGGGCTATTTCCCCTTACTACCTGAGTCTGATTGATCCGGCAAATGCGAAAGATCCCGTGCGCCTGCAGTCCATCCCCCAATGGGCGGAAATGGCGCCGGGCTGCGGCGAAGCGGATCCCATGGGTGAGGAGTTTACCAATCCTGCCCCCAGGATTACCAGGCGTTATCCCGACCGGTTGATTATTAACGTGACCAATGTCTGCGCCATGTACTGCCGCCACTGCCAGCGGCGGAGAAATATCGGGGAAACGGACCGGCACAGCACCATGGAGGAATTAAAAGGGGCTTTGGATTATGTCCGCCAGCACCCGGAAATCCGGGACGTTTTGATCACCGGCGGCGACGCCCTCATGCTCTCCGATGAGCGGCTGGATTGGCTGTTGACGGAGCTGGACAACATTCCTCATGTGGAGATCAAGCGGATCGGTACCAGAACCCTGGTGACTTTGCCGCAACGCATCACCCCGGAATTATGTGCGGTACTGGAAAAGCACCCGCCCCTTTATCTCAACACCCAGTTTAACCACCCGCAGGAGGTTACCAGTGAAGCCGTGCAAGCCGCCGACCGGCTGGTGCGGGCCGGTGTGGTACTGGGCAACCAGGCCGTTTTGCTGCGCCATGTCAATAACGACAAGCATGTCATGAAGAAGCTCAACCATGAGCTGTTGAAAGCCAGGATCCGGCCCTATTATATTTTCCATGCCAAAGAAGTCATCGGTACCGGCCACTTCATCACCTCGGTGGACGAAGGCTTGGAGATCATGGAGCACCTGCGCGGTTATACCTCCGGTTTGGCCGTGCCCACTTATATCATTAACGCCCCGGACGGTTACGGCAAGACACCCATGCTGCCTGAATACCTGGTTTCCGCGGGTAAAGACAAGATCTATATCCGCACCTGGGAAAAGCGGATTTTCGAATATCCCAATGTGCGGTCTAGATAACGGAAACAAGCCATCGTCTTTCGGGCGATGGCTTTATACATTCTGCTAAGGTTGTTTAATGGTTATCCTTCCTTGATGGCCTCCGTCGGGCAGGATTCGATGGCTTCCCGGGCCAGTTCCTCCTGGTCCTCGGGTACCGCGTCCACTATGGCGTGGGAGAGCCCGTCTTCATCATAATCAAAGATTTCCGGAGCTATATCAATACAAGCACCACAAGCGATACACAAATCCGGATCCACGTATACTTTCATTGTCAGCTACCTCCTTAAGTATTGCAAAGTGTTCCCCTGCATACCCTATTGTTGACAGAAAAGGCGGGAATAAATCCTCCGGGTATTTAGCATTTAATGGCTGCCCCATCCTTTGCGTAGATGGCAGGAAAATACCGGCGGTATAAAGGGAGGTTTAAGTTTTCTTCCCTGAAACGGCGGGCCCGGGCCGCGCGCAGCTGAATAAGATCCAAATCCCCGACGACCAGGTCTTCCTGATCCGGGCTTTGCGCCAAAGCCACCAGCCCGTCAGGCGGCTGGATTTCCAGGGGGGCGAAGATCCCGGCTTTGCCGGTAAAATTCAAGCCAAAGAAACCTTTTCCCACTAAAGCGCTTTTGATACCGTACACACAGCTTTCCTGCACCCGGGGCCAGATGCCCCGTAAGGCCTTCCACAGGTTGTATTCCTCCGGGTTGGCAATGGGAATGATCACGATCTCGGCCCCCAGCAGGGATAAAATCCGGAAAGTCTCAAAATAGGTGGCATCCATGCAGACGGGGAAAGCAATTTTACCCAGTGCCGTGTCAAAGATCTCCAGCCGGTTCCCCCGGCAGATGCCCCACTGGGCTTCCAGGGGCAAGAGATGGGCTTTGTTTTGGGAGCCCACCAGCCTGCCTTGGGGGTCAAACAGGGAAGCTTGGTTGACCACTTTTCCTGCGTCATCCGGCACCAACCGGCTGCCTCCCATGATGTAGATCCCAAAGGCCCCGGCCAGGCTGCTCATGGTGGCCCGGTACAAGCCCTCTACCCCAGCCCCGAAGGCCCCGAATAGACCGGCGAAGCTTACGGGCAAAGCCGCTGCGCCGGGAGAGCCGTTTCCCTGCAGCAGGTCGAGCCGGGCCAGTTGCTTGACGCCGGGCACCAGCCCCAAGAGATGCAGGGTGATATGCTCGGGGAAAACAATTAACTGGGCCCCCGCCTCGACCCCTTTGACCACCTGGCGGTAGATCAGCTCCACCCATTCCAGCGGGTCTTCTACCAGGTACAGGGGCACTTGGGCTGCCGCCACCCGTATCCGGCCCGGTTTTATACCTTGTCCCCGGGTGCCGGGTTTGATGTTTTTTCCATGCAGAAACCGCCTGACCAGCCGGGGCCGGGTGCGAAAGGACAGGTATGGAGTCAGGATCTTGTTGACCACGCCATCAAGAAGCATCGTCCCCACCCCTTTCGTAGATCCCCGGCAGGTGAGCTTGATACAAAGCCGGGTTGAGATGTTTTAAGAGGGGATAAGCAGCGATCACTTGCCGCCGCCTGTCAAAGTCCAAGAGGGCCCAGGCAGTCTTTCTTTCGTTGGCCAGGTAGCCTGTTTCCTGCGGGGTCATTTCACAAGGCGCCAGGATGGGGGCAAAACCGTCGAAGGCGACGGTACCGACGGTGCCTTGCAGCCAGTTTTCCAGGGCAAAGAACTGGTTTTGCTGCACCTCCTGCCACATGGCGGCCACCTGCCGCCACCGGTTATAAGGGGCCGGCACGGCGGCGGGGGCAAGTACCAGCTCGGCCCCTTGCAGGGCCAGGATCCGGCTCACCTCGGGATGCCAGATGTCAGTGCCCACTACCAGGCCAAGCCGGCCGAAAGAGGTGGACCAGACCTGGAGTTCCTCTCCCCTGGCCAATCCCCAGGCCTGTTCTTCTCCGGACAGGTGGGTCTGGCATTGCTGCCCGATTTTATTCCCCTGGGGGTCAAACAGGGCGGCGGCCAAATAGTACCGGTCCTGTACCTTGACCGAGGTGCTGCCCGGGCAGAGATACAGCTGCCACTTACGGGCCAAGCGGCGAAACCCTTCTTCGAAAGAGGGGGCCTGTTCCGCCGCCCTGGGCACCAGTTCGGCGGGTTCCGCCCGGCGGCCCAGCACCGCCTGGTAGTAGATCCAGCCGGTCAACCCGGGGAACAGGACCAGTTGGGTTCCATGTTCCTTCACCTGCTGCAGCGTGGAGTTGACTTGGGACCAGAATTCCTCGGGCCCATGGAATCGGGCTCCCGCCAAAACAGCGTTTGCGGCGACAATTTTCATCCCTTTTTCCTCCCGCCCAGGTCTTTTTCCCATTTTAGACTAAAGATTACCAGATAATCAACCTCTCCTGCTTGGTAATTTATTTGATCGCAGGTATAATATACTTTAGATATGCGGCCTGAGGAAGGGAAAAACCAGTTGGAGTGAAAGCCGTTGTTGAATTTTCGCCAACTCACCACATTCGTGACCGTCGCCGAACTCGGCAGTTTTACCAAGGCGGCCAAGAAACTGTACATGACCCAGCCGGCCATCAGCTGGCAGATTAAGTCCCTGGAGACGGAGCTCGGCTTAACCCTGCTGGAACGGGGGGACCGGCAAGTGACCTTGACGGAAGCCGGGCGCATTTTCTATACCGATGCCAAGCGGTTAACCAACCTTTACGAGAAGTTAATGTATACTATTGAAGAGTATAAAGGGCTGGGCAAAGGAACGCTGAAAATCGGTGCCAGCACCATTCCCGGGGAATACCTGCTGCCCTATTATATCGGCCAGTTCAAGGGACTTTTCCCTGAGATCAATATTACTTTATCCATTAGCGATACCAGGGACATCGTGGATAAACTGCTGATGGACAGTATCCACCTTGGCGTGATCGGGGCCAAGCCTTCGGAGGATAAATTGATCTTTCGCCCGTTGATCGAAGATGAACTGATCCTGATTGCCGGGGCGCGGCATCCCTGGGCGGAGGCGGGCGCCATTCCTTTTGAAGACCTGGTGCAGGCCAAATTCGTTTTCCGGGAAGAGGGCTCCGGCACCAGGATGGTCATCGAAGAAGAACTGGCAGCCAAAGGCGTGGACGTGGAGCGGTTGGAGATAGAGATGGAGTTAGGCAGTACCAGGGCCGTCATTACGGCCGTGGCCGCCGATTTGGGCGTGAGCTTCGTGTCACGGCTGGCGGTGACGGATGCGCTGAGTTTAGGCCATGTGCGGGAAATCCAAGTCCAAGGGTTGGATCTCAAACGACATATTTACCTCGCCTTACATGCCCAGCGGACCTTGAGTCCCCTGGCCAATGCTTTTCTGGAGTTCATTGCTGAGGCCGTGGTCCAAGGACCTCACGGTACCGGCCCGGTCCATGTGAAGGAACGCCAGCTTCAGGGATGAAGCTGGCGCAAAGTGTATTGGTAGGACGGTAGTACGGCAGGCGGAAAACGCGGTGTCTTTTCCGGCCTGACCCCATTAAGGAGGTTTGAGGATGGTACTACGGCAGGTGACGATTGTCGGTTTAGGGCTGATTGGGGGCTCCTACGGCCTGGCTTTAAAGAGGGCCAAGCCGGAACTTACGGTGGTAGGGGTGGATATCGATCAAGAAAGCCTGGATCTGGGAGTCTCTATGAAAGCCATCGACTGGGGTACCACTGACATGGCCCGGGGAGTGCAGGAGGCCGATGTGGTGATTTTTGCTACCCTGGTAAAGGCCATGCCCGGGCTATTGCGGGCTGCAGCACCTCATTTAAAACCGGGAGCGGTGGTTACCGATGTGGGAAGCACCAAAAGCAAGCTGGTAGCGGAGCTCCGGCCCCTTTTGCCCCCGGGGGTAACTTATGTGGGGGGCCATCCCATGGCCGGTTCCGAAATGAAAGGCATTAAAGGAGCCGATCCTTACCTGTTTGAAAACGCCGTTTACGTGCTAACCCCTTTACCCGACGCGGACCCGGCAGCGGTAGAGGTGGTGCAAGAGCTGGTCCGTGCCGTGGGGGCCCAGGTACTCCTCATGTCACCGGAGGTGCACGATCAGATTGTGGCTGCCATCAGCCACTTGCCCCATGTGGCGGCGGCGGCTTTAGTCAACGCGGTAGCCAAGAGGGAACAAACCCTGCCCGGGATTTTTCCCCTGGCCGCCGGCGGTTTCCGGGATGCCACCCGTATTGCGGGCAGTTCCCCGGAAATGTGGCGGGATATTTTCCTGGATAATAGGGAAACCCTGCTCCCAATGATCCAGTGTTTCCGGGAGGCATTGACGGAACTGGAAGAAGCCATCCGGTCGGAGCAGGGGGAGCGGGTCTACCGGCTGCTCCGGCAGGCCCAGGAACTGAGGAGCCAGATCCCGGCCAAGCAGAAAGGATTGCTGCCGGGCATCCACGAAGTGGTGGTGACGGTGCCGGACCGGCCCGGAGAAATCGGAAAGCTGGCGGCTCTATTAGGTATTAACGGGATTAACATTATGGACATTGAAATCCTGCGGATTCGCGAAGGGGACGGCGGCACCATCCGGCTGGGGTTTGCCACCGGGGAAGAAGCCGGCCGGGCCCTAAAGGTGCTGACCAATAACGATTACGTGGCTTGGCTGAAATCCTAGCCCCTTTGCCCCCAGGGGCAGGGGGAGAGCTGTCATAGATGAAGAGGTGAGCTGATGACAGGACAAGGGAAACAACAGGAAGTACAAACCGGTTTTGATGATCAACAGGTATTTAATGAGTTAATGGTGGCTCTGTCCATGGCCCTGGATATGGATGCCAGGGGTAAACTCTTCCATGCCTGGCGGGTAGCGCTGGTGGCCGGGCGCACGGCGGCGGAGATCTTGCCGGATAAGGTGAGCGATGTCTTTTATGCGGGCCTGCTCCATGATATTGGTGCCATGGGCTTGGACGACCATATCGTGCACCAGATGATCAGCGGTGCTCCTGCCACCGATCCGGTTATCCTGCAGCATTCGGAAAAAGGTGCCGCTATTGTACGGGAACTGCCGGCCTTACACGAGGCTTCCCGTTACATCCTGGAACACCACGAACACTGGGACGGCACCGGTACCCCCTCCCATAAGCGCCATCATCAGCTCACGGTCGGTGGGCAGATCGTGGCCGTTGCCGACCAACTGGATATCCTGCTCCGTTTACACGCCAGGGACGAAGGCAAAAAGGCCCTGGAGATTATCAAGAGCCGGGCCGGGACCGTTTTCATGCCGGAGGTGGTGGAGGCCTTCCTGGCGGCGGTGGCTGAAACCCCTTATTACCAAGTCATTCAAGACTACGACAACCTGCCTTTCCTGATGGAAGAAACCCTGGCCGCCCTGCCGGCGGTGGACTGCCGCCATCCCCAGCCCTTGAGGGCTACGGTCAGGATCTTTGCCAAGATTATTGATGCCAAGCACAGGTATACCATGGGCCATTCCCAGCGGGTGGCGTCCTATGCCTTGAAGCTGGCCCAAGCCGTCGGTTATGGGGAGCCGGAACTGGCGGACCTGGAGATTGCGGGCCTCTTGCATGATTTCGGCAAGATCTCCGTGCCTAACCGGATTTTGGATAAAAACGGTCCCCTGGATAAGCATGAATGGACCATCGTCCGCAAGCATCCGGCCCGGACGGCGGAATTGCTGACTATCATTAAAGGGTTGAAGCACCTGGCCTGGGTGGCGGCCGGCCATCATGAACGGTACGACGGGAAAGGATACCCTTAAGGGCTGGGGGGCGAGGAGATTCCCCACGGGGCCCGTGTATTGGCTGTGGCAGATGCTTTTGATGCCATGACTTCCCACCGGTCTTACCAGCGGAACCGGACTTTTCGGGAGGCAGGGGAGGAGATCCTCAAAGGGGCCGGGACCCAATTCGACCCGGAACTGGCTAAAGCGGCCGTTGTGCTTTGGGAATAAAAAAACCACCGGCATAGCGGCGGCAGGCGGTGGACAAAAACGGCATCCAAGGAGAAAAACTTGGATGCCGTTTTCTTAGGCGCCGAAAGTCATGGTTAGGTAAATGGTAAACAAAACGCAGGCAGCAAATAGTATCCAAGCGAAAAAGTTCGCCGCTGCTGCTTCCTGGCTGTTCCGCGGCAGCCAGTATGTCTGGAGTAACGGCGTCTGGTTGTCATTATGGCCAGCCATTTCGGTCCCTCCCCGTACATTGTCCTGAGCCTACATATTCGCTATGCTTTCCTGATATTCCTGCAACAATTAGGAAATAAGCTCACATAAGTCCGGGGCTCCCGGTTTTGTTGTCATAGCCTTTGGGGCGCAGTGCATTGACGGCCACGGAAACCAGACTCAAGATCATGACGGCGCCGGCCAGATCCGGGAAAAGAAGGCCCAGATGAGGTTTTCCTTGATGCTGCGCCCAGTTCCCTTAAGTCCCCTTGGCTTAAAGCAATGCCCGCGGCTTCCACTGCCATCATCCCCTCATATTTACAGCGGGTATGGCTCGGTAGATGAGGATCGCATCCCGGCCTGCCCAAAATAGTAGAAACCGCCCCACAAAATTCCTTGAGGCGGTTTCTATCTAAAAGGAAACGCAGGCCAGTTTCACCCGGGACGTTTCCTGTGCTAATAGCATGCCCGCAAACATGAGAATTAAACTGGCGAATTTAGGCATCACCCTGGCGCCGCCGGCCTGAAATTGCCAATGGAATCACCGGCAGGCAGTCTGACGGATACATGCAGGGCATATATTTACAATAGTTAAGGCGGATGTCCGGAAAGGGAGAGGCAAGTGACTGGCAATGCCCTTTTGCTCTGTATTCTTTTGTTAGGCATGTTGGGTCGTTCCAACATTGTTGCTATGGCTGCCGCGATCCTGCTGGTGGTGAAATTTGCCCGGCTGGAGCACTATTTGCCTTTGCTGGAGAGGCGCGGCCTGGAAATGGGACTATTGTTTCTCATGCTGTCCGTGCTGGTGCCCTTTGCCTCGGGCAGGGTAGCCCCGCAAGATATTGTTCGCTCCTTCCTCAGCTGGCCCGGGCTGGTGGCCCTGGTCAGCGGGGCCCTGGCCACCCACATGAACGGCAAAGGGTTGCACCTGCTCCAGTTGGAACCTTCCCTGATGGTGGGCCTGGTGGTGGGTTCCATCATGGGGATTGTCTTTCTTGGCGGCGTGCCGGTGGGACCGTTGATGGCCGGAGGGATAGCCGCCTTGATCCTGTCCTTATGCCAATACTTCAAATCCTAAAATTAGATATGTTAAAAGAAGGTTTTTCAATCAAGACGCAGAAAACATACATAAAAAGGAAACGGGAGAAGTTCCATGAACTACCTGGACCTTTTGCTGGGCCTAGTCTTTCTGTTTTGCTCTCTAGCCGGTTATACCCGCGGCTTCATTTCTCTCATGGTCGGATGGGCCGGTAAGATAATAACCCTGATCGCGGCTTTCTACTTTGCCAAACCCCTGGCAGGCTTTTTAGGTCAAGGATTGGGGCTGCAAAGCCGGTTGGCCGGGAAACTCACGACTTTCTTCCCCCCTGCCGGCATCCTGGCGGAAAGCGACATGGGCAGGATCTCCGCCCAAAAGCTGCCGGAAGTGCTGGATAAAATGCACCTTCCCCCTCTTCTGAAATTTAAAGTGATGGAACGGGCGCCGGAATTGATGGCAACCGGTTCCGCTTCCGTGACGGCCGTGTTAAACGAACTGGCCCGGCAGAGTGCGGACCTGCTGCTTCATGGGGTAAGCTTCTTGCTCCTGGTGATTGGCGGTGGATTATGCATCAAGTTTTTTGTCTTCCTCGTTAATCATTTACTGCAGGGTACGTTGATTGGTCAATTAAACCGGCTGCTGGGCATGACCCTGACCTTGATCCTGGCTTTGGGGGTTACCATGCTGGTCATCGGTATCACGGCGCCGCTGGTTTTCGTGCCTGCTCATGGGGAAGAGGGATTTTTAGCGGACTTGGCCAAAGGTTCTTACTTGTATCCTCGTTTCCTGGAAGCTTACGGCCTGTTTTTAGGGGCCATAATTAGTTATTAATGGTTTGATTTTCCTGGCTGATGATAGTAAAATATGGTAGTGGATGAAGGTTTGCTGCAGTTTGTGGCAGCAGCAAGATGATGGGAGGAAGCAGCTTTGGAGAAGAAACTCACCGGTGGCCAAGCCCTGGAAGGGCGGCTCAGGTATAAGAAAAAGAACGTGTGGGAGCATTTATCCCGGGCAGAACGGGAAGCGGCGCTGGAGTTAGGAGAAGAATATAAAGAGTACCTTTCCCAGGTGAAGACGGAGCGGGAAGCCGTCCGGTTCATGGTGAGCCGGGCCGAAGCGGAGGGTTTCCGTCCCTTGGACGAGCTCAAGCATTTAAAACCCGGCCAGCGCTTTTACCTCACCTACCGGAGCAAGGTGCTGCTTTTAGGCGTCGCCGGGGAAAGACCCCTCAAAGAAGGCCTTCGTTTAGTCGGTGCTCACATTGATGCCCCTCGTTTAGATTTAAAGCCCCAGCCTCTTTATGAGAGTGACGGGCTGGCTCTTTTTAAAACCCATTATTACGGCGGGATCAAGAAATACCAGTGGCCGGCTCTGCCCCTGGCCTTGCACGGCCTGGTCATGAAAGCCGGCGGGGAGGCCTTGGAACTGGTGCTGGGCGAAGCTGAGGAGGATCCTGTTTTTACGGTAACCGATTTGCTGCCCCATTTGGCCAAGGACCAGATGGAGAAAAAAATGAAAGAAGGCATTCAAGGCGAGGATCTCAACGTCCTGGTGGGTAGCCTGCCCTATGCGGACGAGGAGGTGCAGGAAAAAGTCAAGCTGGCGGTGCTGCAGCACCTGCATGAACGGTACGGCCTGGTGGAGGAGGACCTGGTCAGCGCCGAGCTGGAACTGGTGCCGGCCGGGAAAGCCAGGGACGTGGGATTGGACAGGAGCCTGGTCGGCGGCTATGGGCAGGATGACCGGGCTTGTGCTTTTACAGCTTTTAAGGCTATCCTGCAAGTGCAAAAGCCCCGTTATACCGCCCTGGCCCTCTTTGTCGACAAGGAGGAAATCGGCAGCACCGGCAATACCGGGGCCCAGTCCAGGCTCTTGGAATACTTTGTCGCCCGTTTGGGGGAATTAACGGGCGACAAGACAGTCAAAGATGTGTGGCAGGTCTTCGACCGGTCCCTGGCGGTGTCCGGGGATACGGTGGCGGCCCTGGATCCCAGCTGGCCCAATGTCCTGGACAAGTACAACGCACCGGTGCTGGGGCATGGAGTGGTGCTTCTGAAGTACAGCGGTGCCGGGGGCAAATACGATACCAATGATGCCCATGCAGAAACCGTCTACAGCTTGCGCAGGTTGTTTAACGAGCACGGGATCATCTGGCAAACCGGCGAACTTGGCAAGGTGGATCAGGGTGGCGGGGGTACCATCGCCCAGTTCCTGGCCCAGACCGGGATGGACGTCATTGATTGCGGCCCGGCCTTATTAAGCATTCACTCACCATTTGAAATTGCCAGTAAGGGTGACATTTACATGACTTTTAGGGCCTATCAGGTCTTCTTACAGAACTAGCAAAGGAGAGAACACATCATGGCGGACATACGTTTAACACAATGCGCCAAGGCCTCCGGGTGAGCGGCAAAGGTAGGTCCGGGGACCTTAAGAGACGTACTTGGCACCATCACCACTGTGGAAGACCCGCGCCTTTTGGTCAGCGGGGCCACGATGGATGATGCCGGTGTCTACCGGCTCACCGATGAACTGGCCCTGGTGCAGACCGTGGACTTCTTCACGCCCATGGTGGATGACCCGTATTTGTTCGGGCAGATCGCGGCGGCGAACGCCTTAAGCGATGTTTATGCCATGGGGGGTAAGCCCCTTACCGCAATGAACATCGCCGCTTTTCCGGTGAGCACCATGGACCTGGGCATATTGAGGGATATTTTCCGGGGAGGTGCCGACAAGCTTAAAGAAGCAAAGACGCTGCTGGTGGGAGGCCATACCATTGAGGACCAGGAACCGAAATACGGTTTATCGGTGACGGGGATTGTACATCCCGAGAAGATATGGACCAACCGGGGCGGGAAACCGGGGGACAGCCTGGTTTTGACCAAACCCCTGGGGACCGGGATCATCAGCACGGCCATCAAAGGGGAAATGGCCGGCCGGGAGTCCGTGGAAGAAGCCGTACGCTTCATGACCACCTTGAATAATGCGGCAGCGGAAGCAGCCGCCCAAGTCGGGGTCCATGCCTGTACCGATGTGACCGGCTTCGGCCTTTTGGGGCATCTCTATGAGATGATGACGCCGGAAATAGGTTTTGAAATCATCTGGCCGCAAGTGCCGCTGATGGCGGGAACCAAAGACTACGCTTCCTGGGGACTGGTGCCCGGGGGTGCACGTCGCAATCTCAAGTACCTGCACGACGCCGTCGAACGGGAAAAAGGCATCTCCGACATTGCCATGGATATCCTGGCGGATCCCCAAACTTCAGGGGGATTACTGTTGGCGGTATCATCGGAGAAAGCACAAGCATTAGTAGCCGCCTTGCATGAACGAGGTGTCGCGGCGGCACAAGTGATTGGATATGTGACGGACAAGCATCCGGGCAAAATTCTAGTGAGAGGGTGGTAGAACATGGAAAAGATAGTCGATGCGCGCGGCTTGGCTTGCCCGCAGCCGCTCATTCACACCAAAAAAGCCTTGGAAGAATTTGACGGGGAGGAATTAGTGACGATTGTGGATAACGAAACAGCCAGGGACAACATCCTTCGTTTTGTTAAGAGTCAAAACTTGGAAGCCGAGGTAGAACAACGGGCCAGCGATTATTACATCAGGATTCATAAACCACAGTTTACCGGCCTTGAGCCCCAAGTCACCGTGGAGCGGGATTACATCATTTTCGTCGGCAGTGAATTCTTAGGCCGGGGCAGCGACGAATTAGGCGGCATCCTGACCAGGAGCTTCTTCTACACCCTGGCTGAGGCGGACAAGCTGCCGGCGCAGGTCATCCTCGTCAACAGTGGGGTTAAACTGGCCTGTGAAAACTCTCCCGTCCTGCAGCACTTGATCGATTTAGAGAAAAAAGGCGTGCAGATCCTCGCCTGCGGTACCTGCCTTGACTACTACGGCTTGAAGGAGAAGCTGTGTGCCGGTTCCGTAAGCAACATGTATACCATTTTGGAACAGCTCACCCTTTATCCCCGGGTAGTGACTCTGCCGTAACAAAGGTGCTTGGCGACTGAACCCGAGAGCCCGTATATTTGGTAGGCATCCAGGAGGTGTGTAGCGTGTGGTGGCAGGTGGTTGGCCTGGGCATCCTGTGCCTGGTGATACTGGCAGTCTTTTGGCGAGAAAAAACAAAAGCACCCCAACGGCAGCTCCCGAATCCCCAGAACGGCGAAGAACTGCTGCAGCTGGTACCAATTCATGATCCGGCGGTGCTGGCACCCCGGGTGGTGGCCCTGTGGCCGGCTTTGGACGAGGAAACCCGGCAAAAACTAAAAGAAGCTGTGCATGCTTACGGTTGGGAGGCATATTTCCTGACTGACCTGGAGGACCCGGATGTGGAGAAGAGGATTCGCGCCATTGAGATTCTGGGCCTGATTGGAGGCAAGAAATCCATCTGGCCTCTCATGAGCGCCCTGGCCTCCCGCAACGACCGGATCTGCTTTGCCGCCACGGCGGCCTTGAAGGAGTTACGAGTGCCGGGGTTAATTGAAACTTTGATTGAAGCTTTGGCGGCACCGGAGCGCTGGCCCCCTGCCCGGGTGGCGGAAATCATTCTGGCCAAAGGGAAAGAAAGCGTGATGCCGCTTTTGGAAAAGCTGCCGGCGGCGGCACCGGCGGCCAAAGGCTATATCATCGAAATCTTAGGGGAGTTGGGGGACGTGCGGGCAGTGCCCTACTTCATTGTAGGAGTGGAGGATGAAGATCCGGCCATCCGGGCCAAGAGCGCCCGCGCCTTGGCACAGGTCAACGGCCCGGTGATGGGAGTCACGGACAGCCTTCAACAAGCCCTCCGGGACGAGGCTTGGGAAGTGAGAGTCCATGCGGCCCTGGCGGTGGGGAACTTAAAGATCCATGAGATGGCGGCCACTTTGGAGGAGCTCCTGTCGGATCCCGACTGGCGGGTGAAGGAAACCGCCGAGAAGGCGTTGAAACAATTAAACTAGCGACTGAACGAGACAGCACAGGCAGGTGAGGTACATTGTCCTTCAATATTGGCGACATTGTCCAGATGCGCAAGTCTCACCCCTGCGGCAGTGATCAATGGGAGATCACCCGGGTGGGGATGGACTTCCGCATCAAGTGTTTAGGCTGCGGCCGGCAGGTCCTCCTACCCCGGCGGAAATTTGAAAGAGGCGTGAAAGCCGTTATCAAGAAAGTAGAACTTTAGCCTCCCCTTGCGTCCTGTTTTTGCGGTATGGTATAATCAACAAATGGCGATTGTTTCATTGCCATCCAGCCCTGCCCCTTAGGGGGCCGTTAGTCCGAAGGGAGGTGAAGGAAATGCGCAATTACGAAGCCCTCTACATTGTCAGACCTGAACTCAGCGAAGAGGAACAGCAAGCGGTGGCGAAGAAATTTGCCGACATTGTGGCCCAGAACGGCGGCGAAGTGACCAAGCTGGACATCTGGGGCAAACGCAGGTTGGCCTACGAGGTGAAAAAGCTGCGTGAGGGCATCTACATCCTGATGCAGTTCAAAGCCGAAGCCCGGGTAGCCCAGGAAGTCGAGCGGGTGATGAAGATCACCGATGAAGTGATCCGCCAGCTGGTTGTTCGCCTCGAAGATGATGCGCTCTTAGCTGGGGAAGAAGAGGAGGCACCGGTAGAGCAAGGGGAACCTGCAGCCGAAGAGGAACAAACTGTGGCCGCGGAAGAATAATTGAGATCAATATACAAGGATGGTGTTGGTTTTGCTGAACCGGGTTATTCTGATTGGCAGGCTGACGCGAGACCCCGAGCTTCGTTACACCACCGGCGGTGTCGCCGTAGCCAATTTTACCTTGGCAGTGGACCGTCCTTATACCAACCAACAAGGAGAGCGGGAAGCGGATTTTATCCGGGTCATCACCTGGCGTAAACTGGCGGAAGTCTGTGCCCAAAACCTCGGGAAAGGACGGCTGGTGGCCGTGGACGGGCGCCTGCAGGTCAGGAGTTACGATGACCCAAACGGCGTGAGGCGCCAAACCGCCGAAGTAGTGGCGGAAACCGTTCGCTTCCTGGATTGGCCTAAAGATCGCGGCCAGGCTCCCTCCGATCTGGGTGGAGGCGGCAGTTTTGACGACTTTGGAGATCCTTTCAGCGGCTCAGGTATCGATCTATCGGGAGATGACTTTCCTCTGTAAAAAATCGGGTGTAAGGAGGGACTTTTGTGCGTCGCGAACGAAAACGTTCCCGCAAGCGCGTGTGCAGTTTCTGCGTGGATAAAATTGCGGTGATTGATTATAAAGACACCCAGCGCTTACGGCGGTATATCACGGAGCGGGGCAAGATCCTGCCCCGCCGGGTAACCGGCAACTGTGCTCATCACCAGCGGATGCTGACCACCGCCATCAAGAGAGCACGGAATATCGCCTTGTTGCCGTTTACGGTTGAATAATCCGGAAGGGAGTTTCAAGCTCCCTTCACATTAGAACAAAAGGGTGTGCGGTGTTAATCCCGGGGCTTCGTTTTTAGGCCGGCGATTTGCACCCGGCGCCAAAGGAGCAGTTGGTAAGGGAGCGTCATGCTCCCTTTTACCTTACCATGCAGGAATCACCAGGCTGAAAGCGAAGAATCATGAGAAACCTAGACCCGGCAAAAAGAGGTGATTTATTGACCAGGCAAGCAAACGCCCTAGCCCAGGGAGCCATCTTGGCAGCCATGGCTGCCATCCTGGGGCTGGCTGCTCTTTATCTTCCCGTCCTCGGCGTCCTAGCCGGGGCTTTGTGGACTATCCCGATTATCGTCCTCATCCTCCGGTTCGAATTGAATACGGGGATCATGGCATTGACCGTCGCCCTGGCCATTATCGGTATGACCGCCGGGCCGGTGGGGGCCTTGTCTTTAGGTTTGCGAGGAGGTTTCACTGCTTTAATCCTAGGTTATGCTTTCCGGCAACAGTGGTCCCCCGGGCTAACGGTTTTAAGCGGTGGTGTGGTGACGGTGTTGGGGACGGCGGTGCTCCTGGTGGTGTCCTTTGCGGTGATGGGAGGGCCGCTCCTTGATACCGCCGAATTGGAGCGCATGGTGGATGAAACCATGGAACTGTACCGGCAGTACGGTCTGTTAGATCCCTTGCTGCAGCAGGGTACCAGCGAGGAGGAAGTGGCCCGCCAGGTCAGGCAAGCCATGGGGCTCGCCATGTCGCTGATTCCCGGGATGATGTTTATCAGCTCCCTCAGTGCCGCCGGTCTCACCTATCTTTTGGCCAGGTTAACGTTGAAGCGATTGGGTTACCAGGTCCGGCCGCTGCCGGCGTTTCGCTACTGGCAGGTACCCTGGTATACCGCCTGGGGGCTGATCCTGGGACTGGCTTTGTTGCTGGCCGGCGATTACTTAGGCTTTAAACCGGTATTGCTCATGGGGCAGAATATTGTCTACATCTACTTGCCTTTACTCCTGGTCAACGGGCTGGCGGTGGTCACCTATTACTATTACAAATGGAATTTAAACCCGGCCGTGAAAGCTATCGGGTTGGCCCTGCTGGTCATCAATCTGCCTGTGACCGTGATTTTTCTAATTATTCTCGGTGCTTTTGATCCCCTGTTTAATTACCGGAAATTGTCGTTTGGAACGCAAAAAAGGGAGTGATAAGATGAAAGTAATCTTGCTTTCCGATGTCAAGAAATTGGGGCAAAAAGGTGACGTGGTGGATGTGGCAGAGGGATATGCCAGGAACTACCTGTTACCCAAAGGACTGGCCAAGGAAGCCACCGCCGGGAGCCTGAAGGAGCTAAACGCCATCAAGGAAAGACAATTGGCCCGGGAAAAAGAACAGTTGGAACAGGCGAAGAAACTTGCGGCCAAGCTGAACGGGCAGGCCGTTCAGATCACCAGCAAAGCCGGGGATAAAGGCCGTCTCTTTGGCTCCGTTACCAATAAGGAGGTGGCTGAAGCCATCGCCGCCCAGTTTCAAGTGGACATCGATCGCCGCAAAATCGAATTAAAGGATGCGATTAAATCCTTAGGGGAGTATCCCGTCAAAGTCAAAATACACCCCCAGGTAACGGCTGAGATGATCGTGCGGGTGGTGGGCGCGTAAGAGAGGAGTTTTCTAAGTGAATAAATCGGTTTACAACCACCAGGACAACCTTTTGGCCGGCAGCATCAAGCTGGAAAAACAAGTGGCCGCTTTCTATGACATCTTGTGCGATATTTACGGTGCCGAGCGGGTTGTCTTGAAAGCCAATAAATTGGAGGCCCTGGAGCTCATCCGTTCCGGCCAACTGGCCGAACGGGTCCTGGGTTTGCAAAAACTCGTATTTGAAGATCCGACGTTAGACCGGCTGCCGGATGAAGCTGAGATCCCGGAGGTCCTGGCCGAGTTGGAAGCGGCCATTGCCGACGTGGTGGCCCACCGGGCTTTAGAGGACAGGCTGGAGAGGCTCATTGCGGAGAAAATGCAGGAAAAACATGAAGAGTACTTCCGGGAAGTCAAAATGCAGGTCCTGCGGGAGACCGGGGGGGTGGAAAACGCCCAGACCCTCAAGAAACTGGCCTTGCTGGAAGTGATGGATAACATCCAGCTCTCCCGGCAGTTGACGGAGGTCCTGCGCCCCAGTTCCCTGGCGGATATCGTGGGGCAAAAGCAGGCGGTGACCGCCCTGGTCTCAAAACTGCTTTCCCCCTACCCCCAGCACATGATCCTTTACGGTCCGCCGGGCGTTGGGAAAACCACGGCGGCCCGCCTGGCCCTGGAAGCGGTAAAATCCATGCCCGGAGCCCCCTTTGACGCTAGGGCTCCTTTTGTGGAAGTAGACGGGACCACCTTACGCTGGGACCCGCGGGATATTACCAATCCCTTGCTGGGCTCCGTCCATGATCCCATTTACCAGGGGGCCAAGAGGGACCTGGCCGATACCGGCGTGCCGGAACCGAAGCTGGGGCTGGTGTCCGAGGCCCATGGCGGTATTCTCTTTATTGATGAAATCGGGGAGATGGACCCCTTATTGCTGAACAAGCTCTTAAAAGTCCTGGAAGACAAAAGGGTTTACTTTGAATCCTCTTACTACGATCCGGAAGATGAAAACGTGCCCCGTTATATCCGGAAAATCTTTGAAGAAGGGGTTCCGGCGGATTTTGTGCTCATCGGTGCAACCACCCGGGAACCTGAATACTTGAATCCGGCCTTGAGGTCCCGCTGTGCGGAAATCTTCTTTGAGCCGTTAACCCCCCAGGACATCCAGGCCATTGTCAAGCAGGCCGCGGCCAAGCTCCAGGTGAGAATGGACAAGGAAGTGCCCCAAATTATCAGCAGTTATACCATCGAAGGCCGCAAGGCCAATAACATCCTGGCGGATGCCTACGGTCTTGCCTTGTACCAGAAGCGGGCGAAGAAAGGCAGGGGGCCCCTCAAGATCACCAAAGAGCACGTCTATCAAGTGGTGCAGATGGCCCGGCTCCATCCCCATACCGTCTACCGGAGCAGCCAGCCGGAAGTGGGCCGCCTTTTCGGCCTGGGCGTGTCAGGGTTTGTCGGCAGCGTCATTGAAATCGAAGCCGTGGCCCTGCCGGCCCGGGAAAAGGGGAAAGGCAAGCTGCGCTTTAATGAAACCGCCGGCAGCATGGCCAGGGATTCCGTGTTCAACGCCGCCTCCGTGGTGCGGAAGATGCTGGGGGAAGAATTGGAAGACTATGACCTGCACATTAACGTGGTGGGCGGCGGTAACATTGACGGGCCTTCAGCCGGGGTAGCCATCTGCTTGACCATTCTAAGCGCCATCTCCGGTACTCCCCTGGCCCAGGATGTGGCCGTCACCGGGGAGCTCTCCATTCAAGGCAAGATCAAACCCGTCGGCGGTATTGTGGAAAAAATTTACGGCGCCAAGCAGGCGGGGATGAAAAAGGTACTGGTCCCCAAGGATAATGAAAAAGACGTGCCGTTGGATTTAGAAGGCATTGAAGTGAAAGCCGTCAGCCGGATTGAAGAAGCCTTCCGGGAAGTCATCGCCGGCGACGGAGGGCAGGAGACGCGACAGATTAGCTGAGGAACTGCGAAGGAATGATGCCTATGAGTATACCCTTGGACCGGGTTCCCCCGCAAAACCTGGAAGCGGAGCAGTCGGTGTTAGGGTCGATGCTCCTGGCGAAGGAAGCCATCGACGAAGTAACGGATCTTTTGTCCGCCCAGGATTTTTACCGGGACAGCCACCGCTATATTTTTGAAGCTATTTTGTCCCTTTATGCCAAGCAGGAGCCGGTGGACCTGATTACCCTGGCGGAAGAATTGAAAAGCCAGGGTTTACTGGAAAAGGTGGGCGGGGCATCGTATCTCGCCTTGCTGGCCAGCATGGTGCCCACGGCAGCCAATGCCCGGTACTATGCCCAGATTGTGGCGGAGAAATCCCTGCTGCGATCACTCATCTCCGCCTGCACTTCCGTCATCCAGCAGTGTTACGAAGCCGGCGAGGAAGCGGCCGCTCTTTTGGACGAAGCGGAAAAGCTGATCCTGCAGGTATCCGAGCGCCGGCGGTTTGACGGCTTTACCCATGTGAAGCCCATCATTTTGGAAGTGATTGACCAGTTGGACATGCTGGCCAAGCACAAGACCGGCGTCACCGGGATTCCCACCTTTGAGGCCCTGGACCGTTACCTGTCCGGGCTGCACAAGAGCGATTTGATCATCTGCGCCGCCCGGCCCGGCATGGGTAAAACGGCTTTCTGCTTGAACATTGCGCAAAAAGCCGCCATGAAGTCCAACATACCCGTGGCTATTTTCAGCCTGGAAATGTCCAAAGACCAGCTGACCCAGCGATTACTATCCGCCGAGGCCATGGTGGACCAGAGTAAACTCCGCTCCGGTTTCCTGACCCCGGAAGACTGGCAAAGGGTCACTCTGGCGGCCGCCAAGCTGGCGGAGGCACCCATTTACATCGATGACACCCCCGGCATCACCGTCATGGAGATGCGGGCCAAGAGCCGGCGGCTCAAGGTGGAAAAGGACCTGGGACTGGTCATTGTAGACTATCTCCAGCTCATGCAGTCCCACCGGCGCGTGGAAAACCGGCAGCAGGAAATATCCGAAATATCTCGTTCTTTAAAATCCCTGGCCCGGGAGCTGGATGTGCCGGTTTTGGCCCTGTCCCAGCTCAGCCGGGCCGTGGAGCAGTCCCCCAGCAAGCGCCCTGCCCTCAGCCACCTGCGGGAATCCGGTTCTCTGGAACAGGATGCCGATGTGGTGCTCTTCATCCACCGGCCCGATTATTACGATCCGGACAGTGCCATGCGGGGGATTGCGGAGATCATCATCGCTAAGCACCGCCACGGGCCCACCGGTTCGGTGGAGCTGGCCTTTGCGGCGGAGTATACCAGGTTCCTGGACCTGGCTAAAGAATAATAAAATGCTTGAAGGGAGGCTTTTGCATGGAAAAGGATGTTATGGAATTGGTGGCTAAATTCATGGCCCTCTCAGCCCGCACCGCCCCTAAGGCAGGCGGCAAGGATTTCATCGAGACCAAAGTGGTGACCGGGGAACAGCTGCAGGCATTAGCTGATGAGTGTGTGGCCTACGGCCGGGAAACGGGGAAAAAGAACTGGGACCGGGACGGGGAGAACGTCCGCCAGTCCGATGCGATGCTCCTGGTCTCCTTGAAAGAGGCCAAGACCATGGGCTTAAACTGCGGCGCCTGCGGCTACGACAAGTGCAGCGACCTGCCCGCCCTGCGCCCAGGGCCCGAGTTCGACGGCCCTATTTGCGCCTGGCGCATCATGGATCTGGGCATTGCCCTCGGTTCCGCGGCCAAGACCGCCGGCATCTTCAATGCCGATAACCGGATCATGTACCGCGTGGGCGTGGCCGCCAAAAGGCTGGGTCTGATCGAGGGAGAACTGGTGGTGGGCATTCCCATCAGCGCCACCGGCAAGAGCATTTATTTCGACCGGGGCAAGTAAACAGAGCCAGTGGCATACATATAGACGCCGGGAAAGCTATCCAGGCGAATTTTTTGGGCGCGACAACAAGGGCAACCGGCGTTACGCGGCAAGCACATGAGCCCGGGGGTCATGGCCCGGCACTTTCCCCATGCGCTTCCCGTCTAACACCCGTTGCCCTTTTGGTACCGTGCGGCATTATTGTTTAGACAGCCTTTCATAGATATAATGAAGGAGCTTCTCTAACCTGTGGAACTCTTCCGGGGGCAAGTCCTGCAGCAGTTGAGCCAGCATCTGGGCTCTTTTTTCATCCAGTTCATTAATTAAATCCTGCCCTTTCTGGGTAAGCTTGATCCAGACAATCCGCCGGTCCGCCTCGTCCTGCTCCCGGGTCACCAGTCCTAATTTGTAGAGCCGGTTGATTAACCCGGTAATGGCGCTCAAGGTGACCCCTAAACAGGCGGCGATGTCCGTCACCTTCAACTGTCCTTCCCGGGACAGCAGTCTTAATGTAAAAAACTGAATGCCGGTGAGTTCCTCTTCCTGGGTGGACAGCAGCGCTTTGAGGCGGTGGGTGATTTCGCTGGCTGCAAAATCCAACCGGCGGGCCGCAGTTAGATAAGCATTTTCCATGTCCATAGCTGGCGTTGGTCCTTTCTTTTCGGGTTTTATCAACAAAAATAAACTTAATTCATGTTAAGTATAAATCCGGATGCGGGCACCTGTCAAGGAAATTAGTGCTTGCAAATTGCTGACCTCGGATTTAGGATAATGATATGGAAAGGAGTGGGATTTTGCTCATTGTCAGTGCCTGCCTGGCTGGGGTAAAATGCAAGTATAACGGAGAAGATAATTTCACCCCGTTATGCAGGGAACTGCTGGCCCTGACACCGGTACAGCTGGTTTGTCCGGAACAGTTGGGGGGACTGCCCACGCCCCGGGTGCCGGCTGAGATCCGGGGCGGATCCGGTGAGGATGTACTGGCGGGGCGGGGAAGAGTCCTGACGGGGGATGGCCGCGATGTGACGGGGGCCTTCTTGCGCGGGGCGAGGGAGACTTTGCGGGTGGCCCGTCTCTTGGGTGCCTCAGGCGCCGTGCTGAAAGAGGGCAGCCCTTCCTGCGGCAGCCGCCGGATCTATGACGGGACTTTTCAGGGATGCCGGAAAGCCGGTCAAGGGGTGACAGCGGCCCTGCTGCGCCGGGAAGGATTGGAGATCTGGTCGGAAGAGGACTTGGCATTATTGCTGGAGAAAAAGGGAGGGTAGCCAGATGTTATTGACCACCACTTCGCAAGTGGAAGGAAGGAAAATCAAGGATTACCTGGGTATTGTGGCCGGGGAAACCATCCTGGGGGCGAATCTGGTACGGGATTTGTTCGCCAGCATCACCGACGTGATCGGCGGCCGTTCCCGCGCTTATGAGAAGAAATTGTTCCAGGCCCGGGAAACGGCTTTGAGGGAGATGGCGGAGGAAGCGAGAA
>DULZ01000002.1 GCA_012840125.1 Clostridia bacterium
CTTTTAAAATGTCCAGGATTTTAACCGTAGTATCGGTATCGGGCCCATCATCAAAGGTCAAAGCCACCTTCTTCTCCTTCGGATCCCCCTGGTTAAAAACGACCCCGGGAAACTCGGAAGCCAAATCGATGATTTCCCGTTGGGGAAAACCCCGCCCGGTCCGTTCCGGTCCCCCCTCCAGCTCGTAGGCGGAAGAGAGCTCCACCGGCTGCTGCTTCACGTCGTACTCGGTCAATTCCCTGGGTACCGACCGGTTCGGCACCGGCCTGATCTGCCAACCTGCCTCTGCCAACCAAAAACCGAGGGCAAACAGAGCCAAGATGCCCACCGCCCAAGACACTCTTTTGCGGTTCAACTCCATCACCTCAAGACTAGCTTGACCAACAGGCTGGCAGATTATACTATTATTTTTATTCTACCGGCTGACTGCAACCGTACTCCGCAAGGTATCCCACATTTCGCCGTTCAACAACCCCAGGCGCCACAGGGCAATGCCCCTCAACCGGTAGCGCTTGGCGATCCCCACTTTGGTAAGCAGGCTGTCCGGGTTTTCGCTGGGGATGGAAATGCCCAGGATTAGCTTTTCCTTGGGTACCTGGCTTAACGCTTGCTCCACGGCCTGGATCACCAGAGAATCCGGTTCCGGCTTCGAGCCGTAGTCGTAAGCCATGATGATAATCCGGTCCGCCGCTTCCCCCAGGGCCTGGTAATCATATCCTTGATAGGCGCTATTGGGCGGATGCAGCGTCAGGGTGAGTCTCAACCCGGCTTGGCGGGCTTGCGCCGCCAGCAGCCGGACGAAATGGTTAAAAGCCTGCCGGGTCTGCAACAGTTCCTCCCCCTCTTCCCGGTAGCCCAATCCCTCAAAGTCCAGGTTAATCCCCCGGTAGAGGACCGCTTCTTTCATTATATTTGTAACGGCCTCCGTCACCGCTTGTTCACTGGGCAGCAAGGATGCCAGAGTGCCGTCGCCGTCCGTCACATGAATCACCATTTCCGCGGCCAGGCCGTACTCCCGGGCGGCTTGTAAAACCTTTTCCCAGCCGTCGGGCCTTTGCCAGCCGGTCCTGCTTTTCGTCAAGAGGTTGCCGTCCCGGTCCAAGCTGTACCAACCGGCAGCTATTTCATCCACCACGTCCGTATTGCCGGTCCGGGTTTCCGGGTAAGGCACACCGAACAGGTCAGTCCAACTGCTGGTCTTACTGTCCCCTAAGGCATAAAACCCGATGACGGTCATATCTACGGGCGGGGACGTGATGCTGACCGCCCCGCCGGTGCCGTCCCACTCCACCCGGCAGTTGAAGGCCTCGCTGAAAAAGCGTAGCGGGATCAGCACCCTGCCTTGCTCGATTAACGGCGGCGCATCCAACCAAACGGGCTGCTGGTTTAAGTACGCCGTAGGATTGTTCACTTGCAGCCGCACCACCGTTCCCCCTCCCGTGGTGGTCACGGTGCGGGTCTGCTCATCCCAGTTCACGGTTAGATTCAGGGCTTCGGCAATGGCCCGGAAAGGCACCATGGTCCGGCCCTGGTGAATTAGGGGCGGCACGTCAAACTGCACCGGCAGCCCGTCCAGGAAAACTCCAATGGGTCGACCCTCCTGTGCAGAAGCGGCAGCCACGGGCACCAAGAACAATACCATTAATAGAAGAGCGCAGGCGCAGAACTTTTTCGTGTTCATCCGGCAACCTCCCGGTCGGTGCTGGGTAACACCTAGTATTAAACCGCCATTTGGCATAAGTTATTTACTTTGACCCTGGGACTGCATTATCCTGCAACCGGCATTTGTTATTCAACGTATTCCCTGGATTAATCCCTGGTCGCCGCCTGCCGGGAGGATGTATATCCCACCCAAAATATTTCACTTTCCTTGCCGGCCCGGCGGGAACCTAACTAAGTTATAATTAATCTTGGTTAATTATTGCGATTTACAAACAAACTAGTGGAACGGCAGGAGTTGCTGCCGGCTCCTCGAATAGAGTCAGTAAGAAATAGTAAGAGGAATCAATAAAGGGTCGTTTAAAAGATAGATAGTGAAAAATAGTGCAATCTATTTTGCATCTAGTGGTCTCGTTCATAACGGGGGCGGGAAAATGTTCTCCTTGGAAAAAGTCAGAGATTTGCTGCATGCCCGGGTGCTCTGGGGAGAGGAGTTCCTCCAGCGAGAAGTTAACATGGCCTTCGGCTGCGACCTGTTAAGCGACATGCTGGCTTACGCACCCGAAGGAGTTTTACTTTTAACGGGATTAACCAACGAGCATTTGATCAATACGGCGGACATCATTGGCGCCCGGGGCATCGTGTACGTCCGCGGCAAAGTCCCCGATGAAGCCGTAATCAATTTGGCCAGGCAGAAACAAATTCCCCTCCTGAGCACGAAGATGTTCCTTTTTGAAAGCTGCGGTGTGCTGTACGCCCACGGCCTATCCGGCCTGGTGGAGCCCCAATACGCCCATCGCTAGCCCAGCATCGCACCGGAGTTTGTGGGCAGGGAGGCAGCGCCGGTGGTTATCGATGGCAAGTCCAAAGCCATTCGCTATACCTTCCAGGTAGCAAGCATGGATTTTCAGGCGGCGGGCCAAGCGGCCGGCAAGGTCAAACAGGTTTTGCTCGGTATCGGTTACGACCCCCAAGTGGCCAGGCGAGCGGCAATCATCACCTATGAATTGGAGATGAACCTGGTCATTCACGGCGGCGGCGGCACATTGACAGTGGAATTGTCGCCGGATCTGATTGAAATTTCGGCCGAGGATCATGGTCCCGGCATACCCGATGTGAACCTGGCGATGCAGGAAGGCTATTCCACCGCTCCGGCCCATGTACGGGAAATGGGCTTTGGCGCCGGCATGGGATTGCCCAACATCCGCCGCTGGTCAGACAAATTAACTATTGCCACGGAGATTAATAAAGGAACGAAACTTCTGGCCGCTATCTACTGCAAAAAGCAGGAGTAGGTGATGGACGTGGGGAGCTATTTTCATTCCGTCCGGTTGGAGGTTGAGAAGTGCAGGGGCTGCACTAACTGCATCCGTCATTGCCCTACCGAAGCCATCCGGGTAAGAGAAGGCAAGGCCCGGATCATCGAGGAGCGCTGCATCGACTGCGGCGAATGCATCCGCGTGTGTCCCAATCAAGCCAAGATCGCTGTGAGCGACAGCCCGGATAAATTGAAGGAATTCAAATACACCATGGCCCTGCCCGCTCCCTCTCTTTACGGGCAGTTTCCCGAAAAAGTCAGCATCGGCACCGTTCATGCCGCTTTGCTCAAGCTGGGCTTTGACCGGGTTTTTGAAGTGGCTTACGCCGCCGACTTGATCTCGGCAGCCACCCAGGCGTACATAGCCGGGGCCCGTTCCCCTAAACCCCTCATTTCCCAGGCCTGCCCGGCAGTGGTCAGTTTGATACAAGTCAGGTTTCCCCTGCTGTTAAGTCACTTGATCCCCATCGCATCGCCCATGGATGCGGCAGCCAGGCTGGCTAAGGCGGAAGCCGCCGCAGCCGGGTTTAAGCCTGAGGATGTAGGCGTGTTCTTCATTTCCCCCTGCCCGGCGAAAATCACCGCTGTGCGGCGGCTCAGGCCTGATGCTGCCAGTCATGTAGACGGGGTTTTAACCATCCGGCAGGTTTACGGGGAAATCCGCAAGATGCTGCCCACCGTAGTGCGGGAACTCCCGGTCAAGGCTTCCGCCGCCGGTGTAGGATGGGGCCGTTCCGGGGGCGAAGCCACCGCATTGGAAAAAGTCAATACTCTCGTGGTGGACGGCATCCACAATGTCATCAGTGTCCTGGCGGAAGTGGAAATGGGCCACTTGGCGGAAATCGATTTCCTGGAGTGCCAGGCTTGTACCGGCGGCTGTGTGGGCGGGGCCCTAACCGTCACCAATCCCCACCTGGCCATGGCCCGCCTAAAACACCAGGCCGGCACCGTCAAAAGAGCCGGCCGGGAACAGCAAGAAGAATACCGCCGGTTACTGGACCGGTACGATTGGTTCAAGCTGGGCAGCATCACCGGGCAGCCGCGGCAGCCTTTTTCACTGGACCGTGACGTGGCCACGGCCATCAGCAAGCTGGAAATGCTGGAAAAAACCCTGGCCTCCCTACCCGGTTTAGATTGCGGCTCCTGCGGCGCACCCACCTGCCGTGCCCTGGCGGAAGATATCGTGCAGGGTTTGAGCTTGGAAACAGACTGCGTATTTAAGCTGCGGGAAAAAGTGAGCAAACTGGCCAAAGAAGTGATGGAACTGGCTTCCCTGGTGCCGCCGGCCATGGGCAGTGCCAGGGAGCACAAACCGGCGGGAGAGGATGAAAACGAGCATGGAACTGGCTGAAATCGTTGCCGCCTTGAATTTAAAACCGGTGGGCGGTGCCGCTCTGGCAAAACAGGTGACCGGCGTCTACTGCTCGGATCTCTTGAGCGATGTCATGGCCGCAGCCCAAGCAGGCTCCATCCTGGTCACCATCCTGACCCATGAAAATGTGGTGGCAGTGGCCGCCCTGCTGGACTTAGCCGCCGTCTTGTTTACCTGCGGCAAGCAACCGGGAGCCGAAACGATGCGCCGGGCGGAAGAAAACGGGGTGCCCCTGCTGTTGACCGGCATGAGCACCTTCGAAACAGCCGGCAAATTGTACCAACTACTGGCTGCTAGGGGTAGCGATCATGAAAGCGGCCGGTGCTGACTTGCATGTACACAGCGTCTTATCCCCTTGCGCCGGCGATGAGATGACACCGCCCCTGGTGCTGGCCAGAGCCGTGGAACAAGGGCTGCGTTTCATTGCCATTACGGATCACAATTCCACCCTGAACGTGCCGGCCTTTTGGGAGGCGGCCAAAAACTATCCCATTCAGGTCGTACCGGGCCTGGAACTGCAGACCCGGGAAGACGTCCATCTGGTCTGCTTATTCGATACCCCGGAAAAGGCCTTCCGCCTGCAGGAAATCGTGGACCGGACCCTGCCAAGGGTCAAAAACCGGGAGGAGTTTTTCGGACCCCAGTGGATTGTGGACGCCTGCGGCCGGATTACCGGCACCGAGGACCGGCTGCTCCTCAACAGCCTGGACCTGTCCTTAACAGAAGCGGCCGCGGAGGTAGTGCGCATCGGGGGCGTATGCATCGCTGCTCACGTCAACCGGCAGGGTTTCAGCCTGCCGGGGGTGCTGGGGCTGATTCCCCCCGAGCTGCCGCTGGCAGCGCTGGAGATATCGGACCCGCAGTCCGTGTCCACCCTGTCCCATACATATCAATGGTTCAAACGTTACCAACTGGTTTTCTCCTCGGATGCCCACTACCTGGTCGACCTGGGAAAAGTGCGCACCATGCTTCCCGAGGAGATCGACAACACCGCTGTCCTCATCGACTTTTTCCGTCACGCCATGGAAAATCAACAGCTCTCAAAGAGCTGATTGACCCTCACATACCCGGAAAGGGGGGATTGCCTGGAATTAGGACAACCGGTGCCGGACATGGTTACATCATTTATCAAAGGGGGTCGGAAGAATGAGCTGTTGCTGCGCAGAGAAACAAATTGACTACGAGAAGCTGGATGAACTGCTGGAGCCTTATCGCGGGCAGCCCAGCGCCTTGATTGAAGTGCTGCACCAGGCCCAGCGGTTGATAGGCTACTTGCCCAAGCCGGTGCAAATCCGCATCGCCAAAGCCTTAGGCGTGTCCCTGGGAGATGTTTACGGCGTGGTTTCCTTCTACTCCCATTTCAGCATCAAACCCAAAGGCAAGTACAATATCTCCCTGTGCAAAGGCACCGCCTGTTACGTGAAAGGCTCACCGGAAGTGCTGGAAAGAATCGAACACGATTTGGGCATCAAGGCCGGGGATACCACCGATGACGGGATGTTCTCCCTGGAAGTGGTCCGGTGCCTGGGAGCCTGCGGCTTGGGGCCGGTCATGATGGTGAACGACCATGCCCACGGGCTGTTAAAGCCGGACAAGGCTTCCGCTATCCTGGAAAGCTACCGCCGGCAATAGGTGATGGGATGACGGAAATCTCCCTGCATATACTTGACATCTTGCAAAACGCCAAGGAAGCAGGTGCCACCAAAATCCTGCTGGCGGTGCTGGAGGATGAGCAAAAAGACATCCTGGCCTTCACCGTCGCCGATAACGGCCGGGGCATGGACGACAGGCTCTTAGAAAGAGCTTTTGACCCGTTTACCACCACCCGGCAGAGCAGGAAAGTGAAAGTGGGACTGGGATTGCCCATGCTCAAGGCCACGGCGGAAGCCAGCGGGGGTTATGTGAAGCTGTATTCCAGGCCGGGCAAAGGTACCCGCCTGAAAGCCGTTTTCCAATACAGCCACCTGGACCGCCCGCCCATCGGCAACCTGGCCGGCAGCATCTGTGTTTTCCTGGCGGACACCCGTGACCTGCATCTGCGATACGTGCACCGGAAAAACGGCAAGCGCATCGTCTTCGACAGCCGGGCCTTCGCCGCCCAGCACGGTGTCACGTCTTTTGCCGAGCCTCAAGTGTTCCGCCTGCTCCTCACGGGCTTGCAAGCACAACTCAATCAGCTTTGAATGGAGGTGATTTCATGCCAACCTTAGCGGAGCTGGAAAAAATCAAAGCCGATACCCTGGAAAAGATGGGTGGCCGTGAAAGTAGTCACAAGATCAAAATAACCATCGGCATGGGAACTTGCGGCATTGCCGCCGGTGCCCGGGAGGTGATGCTGGCCATCATGGACGAGGTGGCTAAGCGCAACCTGAAAGACGTCATCATCTCCCAGACCGGCTGCATCGGCATGTGTGCCCAAGAGCCCTTGGTAGAAGTGGAAATACCCGGCAAGTCTAAAGTGATGTATGGCAAAATCAATGGGCAAAAAGCTAGGCAAATCGTGGCACAACACGTGGTCAACGGGATCACCGTCAGTGAATGGGTGGTCAAATAGCTCGCAAAGGGGGGTTTTCAATGGAGTTCTTCCGCTCACATGTACTCATCTGCCACGGTACTGGCTGTGTGGCCTCCGGGCGGGAAAAACTGAAAGACGCATTGGCGGCGGAGTTAGCCAAGCGTTCGCTGGATAAAGAAATTAAAGTGGTGGATACGGGCTGTTTCGGTTTTTGTCGCTTCGGCCCGAACATGGTCGTCTATCCGGAAGGAACCTTCTACTGCCAGGTGCAGCCGGAAGATGTGCCGGAATTGGTGGAAGAACATTTCATCAAAGGCCGGCCGCTGGAAAGGTTACTCTTTAAAGCACCGGAAGCAGAACCGGCACGGGATCTCCATGACATTGACTTCTTCAAGCACCAGAAAAGGATTGCCCTGCGGAACTGCGGCGTCATCGATCCGGAATCCATCGAAGAGTACATTGCCCAGGACGGCTATTTTGCCCTGAGTAAAGTCCTCACTTCCATGACTCCGGAACAAGTCATCGAAGAAGTGAAAAAAGCGGGCTTGAGGGGCCGCGGCGGCGGTGGCTTCCCGACGGGCCTCAAATGGGAATTTGCCCACAAAGCTCCCGGCGATATCAAGTACATCATCTGTAACGCCGACGAGGGAGACCCGGGTGCCTTCATGGACCGCAGCATCCTGGAAGGAGATCCCCATGCAGTGTTAGAAGGAATGGCCATCGCCGGCTATGCCATTGGTGCCGGCCAAGGCTATGTCTACATCCGGGCCGAGTACCCCATCGCGGTGAACCGGGTGAAAAAAGCCATTGAAGACGCTAGAAAGCTGGGCTTGCTGGGCAAGAACATCTTCGGCACTTCCTTCAGCTTTGACATCGACATCCGGCTCGGGGCCGGCGCCTTCGTCTGCGGCGAGGAAACGGCCCTTCTGGCTTCCATTGAAGGGCGCCGGGGTGAGCCGCGACCCAGACCTCCTTTCCCGGCGGTTTCAGGTCTATGGGGTAAACCGACGGTCATCAATAACGTGGAAACCCTGGCCAACGTGGCTACCCTCATCCGGGAAGGAGCCGACTGGTTCCGGTCCATCGGTACGGAAAAGAGCAAGGGCACCAAAGTCTTCGCCCTGGCCGGCAAGATCGAAAACAACGGCCTGGTGGAAATCCCCATGGGCACCCCACTGGGCACGATAATCTACGATATCGGCGGCGGCATTCCCAACGGGAAGAAATTCAAAGCGGCCCAGACCGGCGGTCCTTCCGGCGGCTGTATCCCGGCCGAGTACCTGAATGTGCCCATCGACTACGATTCCCTCACAGCCCTGGGCACCATCATGGGCTCCGGCGGCCTCATCATCATGGACGAAGACACCTGCATGGTGGATATCGCCAAGTTCTTCCTGGAGTTCGTCAAGGAGGAATCCTGCGGCAAATGTACCGCCTGCCGGGTCGGCACCACCAGGATGCTGGAGATCCTGGACCGCATCACCAAAGGCAAAGGGCAGGAAGGCGATATCGAACTCCTCATTGAACTGGGACAAACCATCAAAGATTCGGCTTTGTGCGGCTTGGGCCAGACGGCGCCTAACCCTGTCTTGAGCACCATCCGCTATTTCCGTCACGAATATGAAGAGCACATTAAGGATAAGTACTGCCGGGCTTCCGTCTGTGCTTCCCTGTTCAACTCCCCTTGCCAGAACGCCTGCCCGGCCAATGTGGATATTCCTATTTATGTAGACCTGATCCGGCAGAAGAAATACACGGAAGCTTATGAAACCATCAAGGAAGAGAACCCCTTACCCATCGTCTGCGGCCGGGTCTGCAACCATCCTTGCGAGGGCAAGTGCAACCGGGGCAAACTGGATGAACCCATTGCCATCCGCGAGCTGAAACGGTTCGCTTCCGACTACGTGCTGCAGCACGGCTTCCCCAAAGAGGAAGCACCGGCCCAGAAGAAGGACGCCAAGGTGGCCGTCATCGGGTCCGGACCGGCGGGCCTCACCTGCGCTTACTATCTCGCTAAGAAAGGGTACCCGGTCACCGTCTTTGAAGCCCTGCCCGTGGCCGGAGGTATGCTCGCCGTCGGTATCCCCGCATACCGGCTGCCGAAAGACACCCTGCAGAAAGAAATTGACACCATCAAAGCCCTGGGGGTGGAAATCAAGACCAACTGCGCCCTGGGCCGGGACATCACCTTAGCACAGCTCAAGGAAGAAGGCTACAAGGCATTCTTCGTGGCCGTGGGCGCCCACCGGGACCTGAAGCTCGGCATCGAGGGTGAGGAATTAGAAGGCGTCATGCCGGGAGCCACTTTCCTGCGGAAGGTCAACCTGGGCGAAAAAATGGATCTCACCGGCCGCTCCGTCATCGTGGTGGGCGGCGGTAACGTAGCCATCGACGCGGCCCGCACGGCCCTGCGGCTGGGAGCGAAAGAAGTACAGCTGGTCTACCGCCGGCAGAAACAAGACATGCCCGCCTTGCGGGATGAAATTGCCGAAGCGGAAAAAGAAGGCATCAAGATCCACTGCTTTACCAACCCGAAACGGATCATCGGCGCCAACGGTCGGGTCACCGGCGTGGAATGCCTCCGCATGCGAGGCGGCGAATTCGACCGGAGCGGCCGCCGGACACCGGTGCCGGTGGAAGGTTCGGAGTTTATCTTACCCGCTGACTTCGTCATTTCCGCCATCGGGCAAACGGTGGACCGGGATCTGGCCCAAGCCGCAGGCATCGAAGTTTCCAAGTACGGTACGGTGGTCACCGCTCCGAAGAGCTCCCTGACCAGCGTGGCAGGCGTCTTTGCCGCCGGCGACTGCGTCACCGGACCGGCCACCGTCGTAGAAGCCATTCAAGGCGGCAAACGAGCAGCCGGCGAAATCGACAAGTTCCTGGGCGGCGACGGCATTGTGGTGCCCACCAAGGCACGGGTCAGGAAACTGTCCGGCGAACTGATGGAAAAGGAACACCCGCGCATCAAACCTGCCGCTTTGGCACCGGAAAAACGCCTC
>DULZ01000003.1 GCA_012840125.1 Clostridia bacterium
CGGGGGAAAGAACGGGGCAGTACCGTCTGGGTAGGGAGGAACTGGTCAGGGACGCCCAAGGTCAAAGCCGGATTTCCGCAGAAGATTTCGCCGTGGCCCTGCTGGATGAAGTGGAAAACCCGCGGCACCACCGGCAGCGGTTCACCGTGGGATACTGAAGAGGAGGTGCCGGATACGGGGGCTATTAGAGTTGGAAAAAAGGTCCTTGAAAGAAGGGGCGGGGCCCTCGGCGGCCGGGATCCCAGGCCGCCGGTGACGTGGAATGCAAGCAGGCGTGTTCTAAAGTGGGAACGGTATTCATAACCAGCAGATAAGACCATTTCCGTCTTGGCGGGAATGGTCTTTAAAAATGCCGGCAGGGAAACCGGATAATTACGAGAATTCAGACAATAGGAAATTTGTTGGCCGGGTGGGGGTGGACCAGTGCAGTTCATACGGATTTTGGTGGTAGATGATCATCCGGTGGTGCGCAGCGGCTTGGAAAGCTTGTTGGCCCAGTACACGGAATTTCAAGTGGTGGGATCCACGGACGGGGCGGAGGGGCTGCTGCCACTGGTGCAGGAGCTGAACCCGGATGTGGTGCTGCTGGATATTCGCCTGGGCGAGTTAAACGGTTTAGACCTAGCCCGGCAGCTCAGCCGGTCGGGATACCCATGCCGGGTTATCATCCTGAGCTCGTACGATGACGACGCCTACTTGGCCCAAGCGGCGCAGGCCGGAGTGTGGGGGTATCTCTTGAAAAGCGCCTCCCCGGAGGTGCTGGCCGACGCTATCCGCCGCGTGCACGGGGGACAGAAGTGCCTGTCTCCTTCTTTAGGAGGGAAAGCTTTCGACCAGTTGGCTCAGATGAACCGGCAGTGGGCCCAGGCCAAATCCGGTTTGACAGAGCAGGAACTGAAACTCCTGGAGCTCATGGCGGACGGGGCCAGCGTGCAGGAAATCGCCGCCGCTTTGTTCTTAAGCGAGCGGTCCGTAAAAAGGCGGACCCAGGCTATCATTGAAAAGCTGGGAGCGGCCAATCGCACCCAGGCGGTGGCGGAAGCTTTCCGGCGGGGGATATTATAGGCGCGAGACGGTGAGGAGGTAGACAGGCATGCTTATGACCCCTGACTATCCCGGCAGCCGGGCGGAGCAGCCGGAATTGATCCGGCAGCTTGAAGTCATGCGGGCTTTATACGATATTTCTATGGATATTTCCTCCCGACTGGAAATCCAACAGGTTTTCTTGACCATCGTCCGGCGGGCGGCCTGGCTGCTTAATGCCAGGAGCAGCATGCTGGCCGTCTGCGAGCCGGGGACCGGGCTCGCCCGGGTGGTGGCCCTTTACAATCTCCCCTTTGAATACGAGGAACTGGTGACCAAGCCTGGGGCCAGCGTGGCCGGTCATGTACTGGCTACCGGAGAGCCGGTTATTCTAAACGGGTTAGAGGAGCAGCCCGGCCAGTATCCTTACCGTTCCCTGCTTTCCGTGCCCTTGACCTGGGAAGGGAAAGCGGTGGGGGCCTTGACGGTGATTGATCACCTGCAGGATAAGCCTTTTACGGAACGGGAGGCCCAGATTCTCGGGTTGCTGGCCAACCTGGCCGCCACCGCCCTGAACAACGCCCACTTGTATTCCCAAGTCGTCCAGTTGAATCACTCCCTTGAACAGAAAGTCCGGGAAAGAACGGAAGAGTTGACGACAGCGCGGGAAAAACTGGCCCAGAAAGCCAAGCAGCTGCAGCTCCTCTTAAGCGCCACCGTTTATTTGCAGGAAGAGGAGCGGGCCCAAATCGCCAGGGATTTGCACGATGGGCCCAGCCAGCTCTTGACGGGCGCCTTGTATGAAATCCAAGCAGCCGAGCAAGGCATCGAGAACGGGCGCCGGGAGGAAGCCCTGGCGAGACTGGAAAGAGCAAAAGAATTGTTACGGCAAATTTCGGCGGAGCACCGGCGGATCACCACGGGCCTGAGGCCCCCGGTGCTGGACATAGACGGGCTGCCGGCGGCGGTGGAAAAGCTAGCCCTCCTGTGCCGGCAGTACTCCGGCGCCCAGTGCTCCGTGCAGGTCACCGGCAAGCCCTTCCGCTTGCTCTCCCATACGGAAACCATCTTGTACCGGATTGCGCAGGAAGCCTTGAACAACGCCGCGGCCCATGCCGGGGCCCGCCGGATCCAGGTGCGGATGCATTTCCAGCCGGACTGCTTCTCCCTGGAAGTGGAAGATGACGGCGTGGGCTTTGAAGAAAAGAAAACGGCGGACCAAGACCGGATGGGCTTAATAGGCATGAGGGAGCGGGCCAAGAGTATCGGCGGCCGGCTGAGCATTTACTCCCGGCCGGGCCAGGGGACGAAAGTGAGCCTGACCCTGCCCCTGCCGCCCCTGCCTCCTCCTCATGTAGGGCTTCACAGCATTTTCTGCCAGGGCGAAGCCCTGCTGGCGCCGGAAGCCGGAAACGGCAAGAAAGAAGAGCCGGAAGCCAGGTGGATGGCGCCAACCAAAATCAGGCGCCGCCCGCGGAAAACCCGCCGGAAAGAGGGGATTTTAGACGGCATTGCCCGGGCCGTCAAGGACATCGAGCA
>DULZ01000004.1 GCA_012840125.1 Clostridia bacterium
AAGGCAAAATAAACTCTGTCGGTTAAAGCCCTTGGCCCCCAAGAGTGGGGGCAGGGGTTTGGGGTTGGGGGCTGACCGAAGAAGCCACGCTGCCAGCTTTAGCCGGCTGGGTGGCCAAAAGCAACCGGATGCGGTACCGGCAACCCTATAGCTTTTTCTCAACAAAAAAAGCCGGTACAGCATCCGGCTTAAATCAATTACCTAGTTGACTTCTTGAATGAAATCTCATATAATGAAGTAGTGCAAGTCGGGATGTGGCGCAGTTTGGCTAGCGCGCTTGGTTCGGGACCAAGAGGTCGCAGGTTCAAATCCTGTCATCCCGACCATTTTTGTATACAGGCAATGGAAGTGATTTACAGATACGTTTTTGCACAGCGCGGTAGCGCGCTTGGTTCGGGACCAAGAGGCCGCAGGTTCAAATCCTGTCATCCCGACCATTTTTTTTGCCATCTTATCTTAAGTTGGGAAAACCCTGCTGTCGCAGCCCTTCATAGAGCACGATGGCGACGGAATTGGACAAATTCAAAGACCTGGCTTCATTGAGCATGGGAATGCGGATCACGCGTTCCCAGTTTTGTTTTAACAGGTCCTCCGGCAGCCCTGCCGTCTCCTTGCCAAACACCAGGAAGTCATCCCTTTGATAGGTAACCTCCGTATAGCGCCGGGGCCCTTTCGTCGAAACGTAATAATAAACCCCGTCGGGATACTGGGCCTGCAAATCCGCCAAGCTTTCATGCACATGTATTTCCACCAAGTGCCAATAGTCCAAACCGGCCCGCTTTAAATATTTGTCCTCAATGGAAAAACCTAGGGGTTTCACCAGGTGTAAGACGGTCCCGGTGACAGCACAGGTCCTGACGATGTTTCCTGTATTCGGGGGAATCTCCGGTTCCACCAACACTACATGCATGATTGCCTGCCTCCTGTTACAGTATCTCAATGGAATAATCGATGATTTCCGCTTCGGGAAACTGTTCCACAAAATTCACGCTTTGCTGCAGCACTTCATTGATATGCCTGCTTTCATTGCTGACACAAGCCAGACCGATACGGGCTTTTTGCCAGTACTCCTGGTAATCCACTTCCGCCGCGGAAACATTAAAACGATTGTGTAATCGCTGCAGCAAACTCTTAACAATCCTGCGCTTCTCTTTCAGGGACGTCACACCCCTCAAGTGGAGTTCCAGGGAACACAAACCCACCACCATAGAAAAACCCCCTCAATAGTGGTAACAGGATTATTATAGCACTTGACCGGTGCTTTTTAAGACATGGATCAAGAACTACGGCAAAAAATGGGCGCAATTTAAAGCAGGACTTCACCAAAACAGAAAGAATCCAAATGCTGACCCTTTTTGCTAAGACACCGGAGGAAAGGAGAAACCACTCATGTCCCTTCCGCCCCTGCCCCCCGCGGCCCAACCGGCAGCGGCACCGGAACCTGAGAAAATCTACCGGGGCTGGCCTTTGCCCGCCGGCTTGGCCTTGTGCTTCGTCCTCGGGCTTGTACTGGCCTGGCTTTACCCCGGCTTTACCACCGTTGTACCGGAGCCCCGGAGCACCCCCACCCTCATCTGGCACGGAACGGAAATCGAGGGTAAGCCTGTCATCATGCAGGAGGACACTTTATATTTTCACGTCCCGACCCTCCAGTCATTGTTAGACCCTAATATGCACTGGGACCGGGAGGGTGGATACCTGGCCATTACCACCAAAGACCGGGTAATCCAGCTGCACACCGAACAATTAACTTGGTACATTAACCAAGCACCGGTAGACCTGCGGTTTCCGGTACTGGTCTTGGACGGGGAACCATACCTGGACCTGGAGCCCTTGCGGTTTCTATACCAGTTGGATGTTAGCTACGTACCCGGCACTGACCGGGTCGTGGTGCGGGATACCAAGGAACCCTATTTGGACGGGGAAATTACCGGCAAGAAATCCTATCTCCGCATCCAGCCCAGTATCAGGGCCCCCCGCTTGACGGAACTTGTCCTGGGGGACCGGGTCATCATCCTGCAAGAAGAGCATAATTGGTTTAAGGTGCAAACAATCCAAGGCCTGATCGGTTATGTACCGGAAAAAGACCTGGCCGTGCAAGCCATTGCCTGGGTGCCGGCACCGCCAAGTTTGGAACAGCCGCCCTGGAAACCTTTAGGAGGCAAGATATCCCTGGTATGGGAGCAAGTCACCCATGGTTCCCATAATCCCAAGCCGGAGGTGCTCGGGCCCTTAACGGGCGTGAATGTCTACTCACCCACCTGGTTTCACCTGGCCGACGCCGGGGGCAACATCAACAGTTATGCCAATCTGGCTTTAGTGGAAGAGGCCCACCGGGCCGGGAAACAGGTCTGGGCCCTTTTCAGCAACAGCTTCGACCCGGAAATGACCGCCGCCTTCCTGCGTAATCCCGAGGCCCGCAGTCGGGCCATCAAACAACTGGTGGTCCTGGCCCGGCTTTACCACTTGGACGGCATCAATATTGATTTTGAAAATATTCCCCCGGAAAACAAAGACCTCCTGGTTCAATTTGTCCGGGAACTGGCTCCCATATTGCGGGAACAGGGTTTAATCGTATCCATGGATGTAACTTTTAAATCCGACAGCGGCAATTGGTCCTTAATCTACGACCGGAAAGCCCTGGGCGAAGCCGTGGATTATTTAGCCGTAATGGCCTATGATGAGCACTGGGCCACCAGCCCCGTGCCCGGGTCGGTAGCCTCCCTACCCTGGGTGGAAAGAGGATTGCGGGCATTATTGGAAGAAGTGCCACCGCAAAAGATCCTGCTGGGCATACCCCTCTATGCCCGCATCTGGACGGTGGCAGGAAACGAAGCAGAACCCAAAGTAACCTCCAGGGCCTGGTCCATGAGGCAAACACAAAAATGGCTGCAGGAAAACCGGCTGGAGCCCATATTGGATCCCGCCACCGGGCAGCATTTCGCCGAACTGGAACAAGACGGGCAGCGGTATCTCCTCTGGCTGGAAGATGAGGTTTCCTTGCAGCAGAGAATTGAGCTGGTGCATAAATACGGTTTGGCCGGTATCGCCGCTTGGCAAAGAGGGTTTGCCAAAGAGGAGATATGGCCGGCCATCAAAGAATACTTGAAGAATTAACTTGCTCGCCGGGAAGCACAATACTCGGCCACTACGCATTGATGGCAAAGAGGATGCCTGGCTTTGCACACCTGCCGGCCATGGTAAATCAGCCAGTGATGTGCTTCGGACCACAATGCCCGGGGTATCCAGGCACAGAGCTGTCTTTCTGTTTCCAGGGGATCTTTAGCCTCGGCCAGTTTCAGCCTGTTGGCTACCCGGAACACGTGGGTATCCACCGCCAGGGCCGGCTGCCCGAAGCCGATGCTTAGGACTACATTGGCGGTTTTGCGCCCCACCCCGGGCAATGCTTCCAGTTCCTCCCTGGTCTGTGGAACCTGTCCATGGTGTTTCTCCAGTATTTGGCGGCATGCCGCAATAATGTGGCGACTTTTGCTTTTGTACAGACCTACCCCCTTAATATCCTCTTCCAACTCCTCAGGGGTAAGCCTGGCAAAACTGGCGGGATCCGGGTATTTTTTGAATAAAGAAGCGGTAATCACATTGACCTGCCGGTCCGTGGACTGGGCAGCCAGCATGGTAGCAATTAAGAGTTCAAAAGTGTTTTTGTACCGCAGGGCTGTTTTCGCCCCTTTGTAGGTCTCCTGCAGCAAAGCCAGGATTTTTTGGCGGCGCTTCTCTTCCCCCAAAGCCTCCACCTCCGTTTACGGTATATCTAACGGTTCCTATGTTACCACCAGACTACGGCTTTTTCAAATCTAAAGCTGTGAGACCGCCCTGCTTTCGGGAAAACAATAAGGCCATGGGCTCATAAAGACCATGGCCGCTGCCGTCATGTCTTTGCAGGCACGGATGCCGTGCATAACTGAGTAGCCACCAGGTTACGGCGAAGGATTAAGGATGATGCCGGCGCTGGCATTTTTCTCCATCAGGGCAAAACCTGCCTCCCAAGAGGTCAAGGGCAGCACTTGAGACACCAGCTTTTCCGGCTGGATTTTACGACTTTGCATCAAGGCCAGGGCCTTCTGCTTGGCCGTCCAGGTGGTGCCGGAAGAACCAATAATTTCGATCCCGTTAGCCACGGCATAGGTTAAGTCTACGGGGGTGTTGCCCGGATAACCATGGGACTGGAGCAGCAACCTGCCCCTTTTTTCCAACAGTTTCAACCCGAGAGCGACCCCTTCCTTGGTGCCTGAGCATTCAATCACACACGCTACCCCCAGGCCGCGGGTCAAGTCCATGACCTGCTCTTTTACATCCTCCTGCTCGATGAGCATGATCTGGTCAGCACCCAGTTCCCTGGCCAGCCGGTGCTGTTCTGAAGCAACGAAATCAACCAGGTAAACCGTGGCACCGGCTGCTTTGGCAACCATTAGCGCAAGCAAACTCGTAGATTCGGAGCCCAGCACCACCACTGTCGTGCCGGCTTTGAGGTCACAGTGTTCGATCAGGCAATGCACCGTTTTGAACAATGGCTGCGTCATGGCGCCGCTGACAAAGTCAATCTGCTCTCCCAGGACCGTTACGTATGCGGCTTTGGTAACAAAATACTCCGCAAATCCCCCGTCGACATGACGGCCCACCATGGTACGCTCCAAGCAGTACCGGGGCAGGCCCCTTTGGCAAAAACCGCAGGTATTACAGTAATAGCCGTGGGAATCAGCCGCCACCCGGTCACCCACTTTGATCCCCTTGACCCGGGAGCCCACCTCCACCACGACGCCGCTGATCTCATGCCCCAGTATAACCGGGGGGCAGTAGTCGATCCGGTCATGGTAAATGAGGAGATCCGTGCTGCAGATGCCACAAGCTTTGACATTAATCTTAACTTCATCGTCCCGGACCGCCGGTTCCGGTACATCCTTTAATTCCAGTAGACCTGGACCTTTTGCAGTTTTCACCAGTGCTAACATGCGCTTCCCCCGTTTTCTCTCTCAGTTTTTTGTCTCAGTGCCAACAAAACCTTTTCCGGCGTGGCCGGGAGTTCGGTGATCCAAACACCGACAGCGTCATAAATGGCGTTGATGATGGCCGGTGCGGTGGGCAAATTAGCCGGTTCCCCAATTCCTTTAGCACCGTAAGGGGTAAAATCGTCTTCCGTTTCAACGAAGCAAATGTTGATCTCCTCGGGAACATCAAGAGCGGTGGGGACCAAGTAATCGGTAAAACTGTCGTTGAGTACGGCACCCGTCTCACCATCCAACAGCATTTCTTCCATCAAGGCATGGCCTATCCCCATGGCTATACCCCCCGTTACCTGTCCTTCGGCCAGGATGGGATTAATCACCCTGCCGCAGTCATGTACTGCCGTTACTTTAAGCACCGTTACTTCTCCCGTGGCAGTATCCACTTCCACCTCGGCCACCTGGGTGGCAAACACATACGTGGAGTAAGGCCGCCCTTGTCCGGTCTCTTTGTCAATGTCGCTGGTATCAGGAGAGAATGAGCCCAACCCGTAGACAGGTTTCCCCAGCACTCTTTCACTGAAAAACGCAGCTTCTGCAATGGAAACCCATCTGGCGGGCAGGTCAGCCAGAAAGATTTTGCCGTCGCGGATCGTGAGAAAATCCTGATTGACATTCAAAATACGAGCAGCAGCCTCCAGCAATATGGTCTTGGCGTTTTCTGCTGCATTTTTTACCGCATTGCCCATAATCAGCGTCACCCGGCTCGCCCCGGTACCATAATCATACGGGGTGAACTCGGTATCATGATAGACCATCGTAATATCATCGACGGCCAGTCCCAGTGTTTCCGCAGCAATTTGGCACATGGCGGTGATCACCCCTTGCCCTACATCGGCTGCGCCAATGTATACGAAAGATTTGCCGTCGTGATTAACCCGGACAATTGCAGTAGAAGGATTAGCTTTCCCGGTGGAGCCAATGGCATAAATCATGCCGGCCACCCCTTTGCCGCGCTTTTTCACCAGTTGTGTCCTCCTTTCCTGCCATACCGGGCACTGTGCCCCGGCGGACTGTGTTTAAGAAAAGCTAAGCTCGCGGGCCCTGCGCAGGGTCTCTGCAATAGAGGGCCTGATGATTAGCTGGCCGGTGGGCAGCGGGTCCCCGTCCTTGAGAGCATTCTTCAACCGGAAGTCAAAAGAGTCCATACCCAGGGCGCGGCAAATCTTTTCCGTATGCACTTCATGGGCAAAAGCCACTTGCGCCACCCCGAACCCCCGCATGGCGCCGCTGACCGGGCCATTGGTATAGACCAGGTAGCCATCCACTTGTACATTGGGAATAAAATACGGCCCACAAGCGCTGATACATGCCCTTTTTAGAGTCTCTTCCCCCAACTGTACATAAGCACCGGTGTTGCTGAAGATCTCCACTTTCCGCGCTAACACCTGACCCTCGGCCGATACACCCGTGGCATACCGCATCAGGTAAGGATGCCGTACAGAAGACCCGGTGAATTCCTCCTGTCGCGTAAATACCATCTTCACCGGTCTCCCTGTTTTCAGGGCCAGCAAAGCTACCCACGGTTCCAAGGAAATCTCATTCTTACCGCCGAAACTGCCACCCACACTTGGCACCTTTATTTTCAAACGGTGGGACGGCAGTTGCAGCACTTTGCACAGGTGTGTTAAATAAGCAAAGGGCCTGGAAGTTGAAGTCCAGATCACCAGTCTGCCATCCCGGTCTAATTCAGCCAAAGCCACATGGGGCTCTATATGAGCGTGTTCAATATAAGGGCTGCTGAATTCATCCTCCACGATTAGATCAGCCTTTTTAAACGCCTCTTCCACCGAGCCGAACCGGATTTTCACATGGGAAGCCAGGTTGCCTTGGTCATGAATACAGGGAGCATCAACCGCCAGGGCTGCCTGGGCATCAAATACCGCCGGCAGTGGTTCATAATCCACTTTGATCAACCTCACTGCCTCATGCGCCTTGGCCAAAGACTCGGCAGCCACCACCGCCAAAGGCTCTCCTAAATACCTGACCTTTTTGTCAGCCAGCACCGGCTGGTCCAGGTGGGTAAAACCGAAAATATTGTTGGGAACATCCTTGGCAGTAATAACGGCAAACACGCCTTCCAGTTTTTCCGCCTTACGGGTATCGATCCCCAAGATGCGCCCATGGGCATATTGGCTGCGCAGGGCCACGGCATACAACATGTCCGGTCTGGCGAGATCTTCCCCATACATGGTTTTTCCGGTAACCTGGGCTGACACATCCAGCCTGGGCATTCTTTGCCCTACATATCCCTTTGGAGCCCCTGCCATTGACATACCTCCTAAAAGGTCATTGAGCATTGACAGTTTTCCTTCCCTTAACGTACTTTTGATAAACGGTCAAAAGGTAGCCGCCAAAGATAAGTATGATCCCTACCAGATCGTAGGCAGGGAATAACAGCACTGCAGCACCTGCCACCATCAAAACCCGTTCCAGAATAGAAATCTTCCTGTACTGGAGACCCCTGGACAAGGCGTAAACGGCAATCAGAGTGATGACGGCCGTATAAACGATTTCAAAAGTGGTACCTTGAGCCAACAGGGGCGGCCGGTAAACGAATAGGAACGGCACAATAAATCCCGAAATGGCCAGCTTAACCGCGTGAAAACCTGTCTCCATTGGATCGCCGTCAGCTATGGCAGCAGCGGTAAAAGATGAAATGGCAACCGGAGGTGTAATGGTGGACAGGCATGCATAGTACAGCACAAAGAGGTGTGCTGCCATGACGGGAACACCCGCTTGCACCAGGGCGGGAGCCACTACTGCGGCAGCAATTACATAAGCCGGCACCGTAGACATCCCCATGCCCAGGATGGCACTGAGAATCATCGCCATCAGCAAAATCAAGAACAGTTTTCCGCCGGCCAGCATGATGATGAACTGGCCCAGCCTGATCCCGATACCCGTCAAACTGACCACACCGATAACAATCCCTGCTGCAGCAGTCAAAGGAGCCAGGCGCATGGTTCCCTCACCGCCGTTATAGAGGGCCTCAAGAATTTTATTCAAAGTAACTTTGTTTTGAGTAAACCAGCTAACCAGGACAATAACACCCAAAGTATAGATGGCAGCCCGCGTCACTGAACTACCGGCACCAAAGAGCATGTATAGCAAGAAGGAAATTGATATCACAAAGGAAACGCCTAGCTTTAACGATTGGCCGAGAGAAGGAAGCTGCTCCCGGGGCAATCCCATTAGGTTTAAGTTCATAGCTTCAAAATCAACCATAAAATATACGGCCAGGTAATAGAATATAGCCGGAAGAGCCGCCGCCACAATCAAACTAGTATAGGTAATGCCGGTCATCTCCACCATGACGAACGCCACCGTGCCCATCACCGGGGGCAGGATCTGGCCGCCGGTGGAAGCTGCCGCCTCAATGGCACCGGCAAAGGCAGGTTTGTATCCGATCCTCTTCATGAGGGGGATGGTAAATGTGCCCGTGGTAGCCACGTTGCCGGCAGCATGACCGGAGATGGTTCCAAACAGGGCACTGGCCAGTACAGCCACTTTACCGGGGCCCCCGCGGGTATGACCGCTCACCGCCATAGCAAAGTCATGGAAAAAGTCTGCGCCCCCCGATACTTTAAGAAAAGCTCCCAAGGTAATAAACAACACCGCGTAAGTAGCCGACGCCCGGATGGTGGAACCGAAGACACCTTCGGGGCTGAAGATAAAACTCACGGTACGAGCCAGGGAATAACCGCCATGCCCCATAATGCCCGGGATCAGCCCGCCGAACAAGGCATAAGCCATTGCTACCACGGCAACTATCACAAAAGCCATCCCTGCGGCCCGCCGGCAAGCCTCCAAGACGGTGATGATGAGCACCAAACCGAATATAATGTCCAGTTGAGTCGGGGAAGCGCCGGCCCGGTAAATCAGACCGTCCAGTTCAATCAAGGTGTAAACCGTAACAGCCCAGGAGGCCAGGGATAACAGGATATCGATTAGCTGGGGATTGGATTGTTTGCCTTTGTCTTCCTTGCGCATCGGTATGAGAAAAAACACCATAGTGCTGGCTATGCTCAAGTGCAGGGTGTAAAAAATCCATGGGTCTAACGGATACACCATGACATTGAACATGGTGACCAGGGGTAAAGCCACACCCAGCACGAAAACCAGCCATTTGTAAAACCCACTAAGCTTTCGCATACGTTCCTCCCCTTTGCATTAGTACCGGAGGGAGAGACGGGCTCTCCCTCCAATTGACGCCGCATTTTAATTAATCAATAGGTTTGATCTGATCCGGAATTTCAATGCCTAATTCCTGGTAATACTTGTAAGCACCTTTATGCAAGGGAATCTGAGCCAGCACAATTGATTCGGGAGTGATGGAACTCATCCCCTCGTAAGCTGCCGCCATGACATCTTTACCTTGGTAAGTGTGCTTCACCAGTTCGTAAACCAGTTCTTCCGGCAGGTCTTTGTCTACGATCAGCACGTCGTATTCACCCAGGGTTTCAATAGCGTAATCGATCCCCTTATAACTGCCCGCCGGAATCGTTAGTTGATAGAGTTCCGGGTATTTTGCTGAAAACTGGGCTGCGGCCTCGCCGGAAACACCGAAAATGCGTAATTCATTGTTCACGCTCATTTCCACGATGGACGGGTGCACGCTGCCCATCACACCGGCTACATCCAAAAGCCCGTCGCGCATCAAGTCGTTGGCCTCTCCCGGGTTGACATTGCTGATCTTGGCAGGCTTAATCCCAAGCTCATCAAAGAGGCGCCGGGCCCAATTGTCAGTGCCTGAACCAGCTTTACTAAGGTTCACATGTTTGCCGTTAATATCCTCAATCGATTGAATACCTTTCCCTTCCAGGCAATAGAACTGGAGCGCAAAGGGGTCTAAAGTGGCGATGGCCCGCATCCTTTGGTGTTTCTTCCCTTCGGCCCATCCTTCACCGTTCCAACCTTCCGCAGCAATGGTCGTCATGGTCTGGGCAATCTGCACCTCGCCGGACTCCAGCAACTGCACATTGGCTACGGATCCGGCCGTGGATTCAATAATGGGTGAGAAAGTGGGAATCTTCTCCGCCATGTAATTGGCCCAGGCTACGGTCTTGGTATAACTGGATGAACCGATACTGGAAGAACCGATGGAAAAACGGCCCCAATTGACCGGTTGTTCTGTTGCTTCTCCACCGCTTCCCTGGGGTTCTTGTTGCTGGGCATTCTGCTGTCCCCCACATCCTGCCAGTACCAGCGCAAAGCACAAACCGAAAACTAAAAGCAACACCGGTAGTTTTTTCATGTTATTAGGCCCTCCTCTTCTTATTCGTAATCAAAGCAAGTTAAGATGGTAGGTATTTCCTGTCCGTCTAGACCATCACCTAACGGTCATCAACACCACCTCCCCAGCCGGCTATCTAGTCAACTGAGCAAACATGATTTATTCTAAGCAGTCAGCCGGGAAGACTGCCGACAATCATCTCGCTTCATCGTCAATTCTCAGTACACCGGCCTTGGCGTGGTTGCTCTTTGGTATATCGTTAATGATGACGGTAACACGGTCCGGCGTGCAATTGGCACATTCACACACTACGTCAGTTATCTTTTTCACCAACGCCCGTTTCTGCTCCACCGTTCTCCCTTCCACCCAGTCCACTTGAATAATCGGCATACCCAATCCACCTCTCGCAATATTTTGGTAATGTTGTTGTAATATCTTTCACAAATTTCGGGTTGGGTAACTAATCCCCGGGCAGTTTGCCCAAGGCTTTCAGGATTTTTTCAGGGGTGGCAGGCAGGTCGTAGATCTTCACCCCAACCGCGTCGTAAATAGCGTTGATGATGGCCGGGGCGGTGGGCAGCTGGGTCGGCTCACCAATGCCCTTGGCTCCGTAAGGACCGTTTGCATCCTTTTCCTCAATCACCTCTATCACCATCTCCCGCGGCACATCGACGGCAGTGGGAATATGATAGTCGACGAAGGAATCATTGAGCACTTGGGCCGTTTCCGGGTCCAGCATGAGCTCTTCCATCAAGGCATAACCCTGCCCCATTACGATACCGCCTTGGACCTGTCCTTCCACAAACACCGGGTTCAGCATTTTCCCACAGTCATGCACGGCGGTGATTTTCAATACCTCAACTTCACCGGTACAAGTATCTACTTCCACTTCGGCAATTTGGGTAGCAAACACCCAGGTTTCAAAGGGCATGCCCTGCCCCGTTTCCTCATCCAAACCGGTAACCACCGGCGTCGAAGATGCCGCGGCAATGACCGGGACCCCGTTTACTCGTTCGGAGTGAAAAGCTGCCTGGGCCAGGGAAACGGATTTTTTAGGAAAACCTTTTAGTTTAATCACCCCATCCTCAAACACCAGGGTATGACTGCCCGCCAGTCCCAGCATATCAGCCGCGGCTTCCTGCAGCAGTTGTTTCGCTTGGGCCACTGCTTTTTCCACGGCCTTCCCCAAAACATAGGTGGTCCGGCTGGCTCCTGCGCCGTGGTCAAAAGGAGCTATGTCCGTGTTGCCGGGAATAACCCGCACCGCTCCGGGTTCGATGCCCAACCCTTCGGCTACGATTTGCTGGAAGATGGTAGTACTGCCCTGGCCCCAATCCACAGCGCCCACAATGACGGTGGCGGTGCCATCGTGGTTTACTTTTAAAAACACGCCTCCCGGGCTGGCTTTTGCTGTCGAAGCAATGGGATAAAACATGCAGGCAATTCCCTTGCCCCTTTTTTTCATAGCAAGACCCCCTTCTTACCATCCACTTAGTTCCAGTGCCCTTGCAAATGTGGTCCGGAGGGCATGGGCATTGATCTCCTGCCCCGTAGGCATGATGCCGCGCTCATCGAACAGGTTGCGTTTCCTGAAGTCCACCGGATCCAGGCCCACTTTTTGGGCTAAAGTATCCGTATGGCATTCGTGGGCAAAGCAAACCTGCGGTACCCCGAAGCCCCGCATGGCTCCTGCGGCGATGTTATTGGTATAAACCAGGTAGGCGTCTATTTTGACATGATCGATCCGGTAAGGGCCGGCGGCGTGGATGGCTGCCTTGGTCAGGGTGGCTTTTCCTAACCCCACGTAGGCGCCGCTGTCACTAATGATTTCGATCTCCCGCGCCACGATACGTCCGTCTTTAGTGAGACCGCTCTTGTATCTCATCCGGTACGGGTGCCTGACCGTAGAGACAAAAAACTCCTCCTGCCGCGACCAGACCATCCGCACCGGTTTGCCAGTCTGCTTGGCCAGCAAGGCCACCCATGGCTCAATAGTGACCTCATTCTTGCCGCCAAAACCGCCGCCTACCGCCGGAACCTTGACGGCAACCTGGTTCATGGACAAATTGAGAATCCTGGCCAGTTGCGTGACATATTGGAAAGGGCGCCCCGTGGAAGTCCAGATCACTATTCTCCCGTCTTTTTCCACTTCCGCCAGGGCCACATGGGGCTCCAGGTGGCAGTGTTCCACCCTTTGGGTAGTAAAGACTTCCTCCACCACCACGTCAGCCTGGGCAAAGCCCTGTTCCACGTCTCCATGCCTGATTTTAAGATGAGCGGCAATATTCGTTCCCTCATGCACTAAGGTACTGTCGTCTTGCATGGCTGTCAGGGGATCACAGGTGACGGGTAAAGGTTCATATTCCACCTTGATCTTTTCCAGGGCCGCACTGGCCGCTTCCGGGGTAGTGGCGGCTACCACCGCTATGGCATCACCCCAACTCCTGACCTTGTCATCGGCCAGGACCGGCTGGTCTTTATGAGACAACCCAAACCTGTTAACCGGCACATCTTTGTGGGTAATGATCCCCTCCACTCCGGGGACCTCCCAAGCGCCGCCGGCATCAATCCTCTTGATGGTTGCGTGGGGATATTTGGCGTATAAAGCTTTGGCATGGAGCATATTTGGCCTGACCAGGTCTTCCCCGTACTCAAGTTTCCCTGTCACCTGCAATGCAGCATCATGTCTTGGCAGTCTTTGTCCGATGATCCGGAGCATTTACTCACCTACTTCCCGGCCGGCCATTTCCCTGGCGGCGGCCTTGACAGCATCAATGATTTTGACATAACCTGTGCAGCGGCACAGGTTGCCGGACAACCCATGCCTGATTTCTTCTTCCGACGGGGATGGGTTCTTATCCAGCAAGGCCTTGGCTGACATGAGCATGCCCGGACCACAGAACCCGCACTGGAGTGCACCTTCCCTGATAAAGGCCTTTTGCAAGGGATGCAGGTTTTCTTCCGTGCCCAGTCCCTCAATGGTCAGGATTTCTTTTCCTTCCGCCCTGATCGCCAGGTACAGGCAGGAATTCACAGGTTCCCCGTCGATGAGGACCGTGCAGGCGCCGCACTCCCCGTTGTCGCAGCCCCGCTTCGTACCCGTCAAATGCAGCTGGTTTCTCAGCACATCCAGGAGGTAATCCGTTGGCTGCACGGTGACGGAGTAGAGCTTGCCGTTTACTTTGAGGTTGATAGTCTTCACTTTAACACTTTCCGTCATGCCGCCTCCCCTCCTCCAGCTCTTTGCCGGGCAAGTTCTAACCCGCGCTTAAAGAGATTTTCCGCCAGGTACAGCCTGTACTCTTTGCTGGCCCGTAAAGATGTACGAGGAGAAATACTTTCCTTAACTAAAGGAATCGCTTCTGCCACCAGTCCTTCACTCAATTCCCGACCTGTCATGTATTCCTCTACCTGCCTCAGCCTAAGAGGCACGGGGGCCACCGTGCCCATGGCCACGGCAATGTCCCGGATCACATCACTGCCCGGCTCCAATTCCAGCTTGACTGCCAGGTTGATAATGCTGAGACGCAGTGCCTTTCTTTTCCCCACTTTCAGAAACGCGAAACCGCGCTGCCGGAGGGAATTACCGGCAGGTACCACGACCTCGGTGAGAATTTCATCCTCCTCCAAACGCAGCTGCCTGGGTCCCGCGACGAAGTCCTCCAACCTGATCACCCGTTCGCCCCGGCGACTCCGGAGTACCACTTGGCTGTCGAGTACCAGAAGGGCCGGTATCATATCCGCCGACGGGATCCCGGTGCAAATGTTGCCCCCCAAGGTAGCCAGGCTTCTCGTCTGGACGGCTCCCACTTCCCGCGCCGCCTCAGCCAGGATGGGATGTTTCTCCCTTAACTCCGGGTTTTCAACGATGTGGTTCAAAGAAACCATGGCGCCGATACGAACATCTTCACCGCACTGTACATAGTCAAGGCCTGCTCCTGCCAAATCCAGCAAACGAGCAGGTGTCTCCTTGCCGTCTTTCATCCTGACCAGTAAATCCGTCCCTCCGGCCAACAGAGTCACTTCTTCGCCATATTGACTTCTAATGTCTAAGGCTTCCCTCAGACTGCCGGGACTGAAATAGTCCATCATGACACCACCTTTTACCATCCTTTATTCCGGCTAAAGGAACTGCTTGATCCTAGCAAAGGCTTCTTGGATCTTGTCTTCCGGTACTAACAGGGATATGCGGATGTAGCCCTCCCCTGCCGGGCCAAAGGCTGTACCGGGAAAGGTAAACACGCCCGTGTTCTTTAGTAAGCTGCTGGCAAATTCGTAAGTGGTCACGCCAAATTTCCGAATGTCAGGGAAGATGTAAAAGGAGCCTTTCGGTACAACGTAATCAATCCCCAAGGCGTCCAGGTTTTCCATCACCAGATTGCGCCTCCGCTCGTAAGTGGCAGCAATCTCTTTCACGCAGTCCTGCGGTCCCTCCAGGGCAGCCAGGGCAGCGATTTGTGACACAGCGGGAGAGCAAATTGTTAAGGCATATTTCAGGTTCAACATGGCTGAAACCAGATCACGCGGGCCGGCCAGGTACCCCACGCGCCAACCCGTCATTGAGTACGCTTTGGAAAAACCGTTAATGGTAATCGTGCGCTCAAACATGCGAGGCAGCGACGCGATGCTGCAGTAACCGGTGTTGTCGAAGAGGATTTTTTCATACAGTTCATCGGAAATGACCAGCAGGTCTTCTTGTTCCGCTAAATCCGCTATTTCTTTTAGATTCTTTTCACTAATCACGGCACCCGTTGGATTATTCGGGCTAATTAACAGGATAGCTTTAGTCTTATTGGTGAGAACTTTTTCAATATCTCGGGCTGTTACTTCAAAGTTCTCCTCCGGCCTGGTTACCACCGGCACCATGACCCCGCCGGCCACTTTGATGGCAGTATCATACGGGGTGTACCTAGGTTCAGGCACGATGATTTCCTCTCCCGGATTGATCAAGGAAAACACAGTCAGGAACACGGCCTCCTGGGCCCCGACAGTGACAATGATTTCACTTTTCGGATCTACCTCAATCCGGTTCTCCGCTTTCAGTTTCCTGGCGATGGCTTCCCTAAGCCTCATATCACCGGCCCAAGGGGTGTAATGGGTGGCTCCTTCGTCCAAAGCCTTTTTTGCCGCTTCGACAATATGAGGAGGAGTGGGAAGATCCGGGTCTCCCCGACCCAGGTTGATCACATCATTCATTTCCTGTGCCAGAGCGATCATTTTTCTCCTTTCATCCGAGGGGTTTTCGCCTAATCGCTCGGCCAAGAACCGTTTGCTGGGCGATAGATTCATCTGCGCTTACCTCCACATCTTAAAATCTTTCGGGGAAGTCCCGTTTCTTGACTTGCACAGGAATCTCTTTGATTCCCTTGATAAACTCGGCGAACAAGTCAGTCATCCTGCTGTAAATCTTTTCTCCCTTTTCCTTGCTGCCCAGCAGCGGATTACCCATGATGCCCGACACACTGTATTCCTGCTGGTCAAAAGCTGCACGCACAGGAAAATCATGGAACTTGAAGCCGAAACCCGAGCCGGAATCCTTCACACTGCCGGCCGGGAGATAACCCGGTGTGGTGGGAAGCTCTTTTTGCGCCCTGTCCAGTCTAACTAACTCGGGGCAAATCAAAAGAGCGGCGGAAGTCTCAATTTCGCCGGCATGCCAGCCCGGCAACTGATCTTTGCCGTCAATAATATCCATGCACAGGTTGGCAAATACTTCCGTATCGGCGGCATAACCAAAAGCCAGGGCTCCCGTTTCATAGCGAAGGGCCCTGATGACCCGGTCAATGGTCGGCCCATTGGAGGTATGGCCCGTGCTGAAAATAATCTTGTTGAAGCCGTGGAAAATGAGACTGCGACCTACATCGTATAGGACATTGAACAGGGTTTCATCCCGTAAGGTAATGGTGCCCGGCGCATCAGGACGCATGTGGAAGCAACTGTACCCCAGGGGAATTAAGGGAGCCACAGGCACGTCAGCTTTGACCGCCGCTTCCATGCAGACGTAGTAGCCGGCATAGGAATCAATGCCTATGGGCAAGTGAGGCCCGTGCTGCTCGGAGCTGCCCACCGGCACCAGGACTACATCTGTTTTTTCCAGCCACTCTTTCACCTCCACCCAGGTCAAGTCGAAGATCTGGTACTTGCGATAAATGCTCTCCCTTTCTCTAAGCGTCATCTCGTTAACCCTCCCGTGTTATGATAAACTCTCCACGATTCTCATAAATTCCTCGTCCGTCAGCGTTCTTTGCAACCTAACCGCCTCTTCCTTGACCAGTGCCAGGGCTTTCTCCACCAGCTCCTGGCTGAGCTGCAGGTTAAGCTCACGCAGCTTCCATTCAATGTTTGCCTTGCCGGACTTTTTCCCCAGCTTGACATCATGCTTCCTGCCGAAAAGCTCGGGTTGGAACGGTTCAACGGTGTGAGGATTTTTCATCATAGCCGCCGTAGGAATACCTGCTTCCCATGTAAACAGGTTGTCTCCAACCACCGGCTTATTCGGCGGGAAAGACCACCCGCTGATTTCCCGGACCCTCTGGGCCACCTGGTATAAAGCCGCAAAATCAATCCCTGTATCAATCCCGTAGAGACATTCCAGGGCGAGAGCCACTTCCTCGGTGGCAGTGTTGCCTGCCCGCTGCCCCAGACCGTTTAATGTGCAGGAGACAGAGGCGGCCCCTTCTTCCACGCCGGCCAGGGAATTGGCCACTCCCAGGCCAAAGTCGTTATGGCAGTGAACTTCAATAGGTACATCCACCCACTCTTTGGCTTTGCGCACGAGATACTTCATCCCCGCCGGGTGAATCACGCCGTTGGTATCCACCATGACCACTTTGCCCACTTCCGCCTTGGGAACCACAGTGGTGAGCATCCTTTCCAAGAATTCCAACCTGGCCCTGGTGGAATCGATCAGGAATAATGAAGTATGCAGCCCTTGTTCTCTTGCATAAGCTGCCGTGCGCAGAGCTTTGTCAATCACTGCATCCTCTTCCCAACCGAACTGGTATTTCAATCTCGGATAGCTGACCGGGATCTCGATGATGGCTCCCCACACACCGCACTGCTTGGCTAGATCTATATCTTTTTCCATAGCCCGACACAAGCAAGTAATTTTAGCCTTGAGACCCGCCGCACAAACCGCGGCTAAGGCTTCCTGGTCATTAGCCGATACCGCCGGGAAACCGGCTTCAATATACTGGACGCCGGCCCGGTCCAGCATTTTGGCTATTTCAATTTTCTGCTCTTTGCTGAAAACCACGCCTGCCGCCTGCTCCCCGTCCCGCAAGGTGGAATCGTGCAAAGCCACGCTGCCGGATAAATGAAAGTTCTCTCTAACACTTTCAGTGAAGTTAAAGTGACTAACCCACCAATGCTCCGTTTTCCACGGTCCCTGTTCCAAATTGATAGCCATTGTAACCTCCTCACTATACCTGAAGATAATATGATTCACTCTCATTGACATAGCAATTTTCATGCCGCTTCCGACCCATACCGCCTGGATTTGAGCTTACCGTGCTGCCAAGGTAGGCATGAAACCCTACAGCCCTCCCCCAACAAAGGGGGGCCGGGGAATTTCGGGGGAAGCACCCCCTTTCATCCCCCATTTACTGCCCCGGCCAATCACCTGCCGTACCGGGCCCAGAACTGGCCCCAGATTTCTTCGTCAGTGGGCTTGTTAACGGGGATGGGTTCCGCCACCCAGGTCACGTTAATGAAGTGGCGGTAATTAATGTTTTCCGTGGTGATGTTGCCTCCCCAGGTACCGCACCCCAGGGTAACGGTGGCGGGCATGCCGTTAAAGAAACTCCCTCCATTGGCTTGGGCCTGGGGCTGCCTCACCATGATGCGGCTGGTGTGCATGTTTTCCGCCAGGAAATCGACGTATTCTTGCTTAAAAGTATGAATGCCGCAGGAATGGCCGGTCCCCGCCAAATCGGTCAGTTCCTGCAAAATCTTAAAGGCATCCATAAAGTCGGAGCACTTCCACACCGTTAATACCGGAGATATTTTCTCCTGGGCAAAGGCCTCGCCGGCCACGGGCAGCTCGCCTTCCACCAGCAGCATTCTGGTATTTTCGGGCACCGTAAAGCCGGCTCCCCTGGCGATGTCGGTGGCGTTCCTGGCGATAATCTGGGGATTTAACGCCAGGTGCCCTTTATCGTTGGCAACCCACATCCAGCCCTCAAGTTTCTTCTTCTCCTCGGCGTTGCACAGGTACCCGTTATGTTTGACCAGCTCCGCCAGAAAAGCGTCATAAATATCCCGGTGCACAATCACGGAGTTTTCCGAAGAGCAGGAGGTAGCATTATCAAAGGTCTTGCTCATGGCGATTTTCTGAGCCGCGTCCGGAACGTCAGCATCTTCGGCAATGATCTGGACGGCATTGCCGGGTCCTACCCCGTAAGCCGGGGTCCCGCTGGAATAGGCAGCCTTGACCATGGCTGCGCCTCCCGTGGCTACCACCAAATCCACTCGTTTCATCAATTCATTGGTCAACTCCAGGGAGGGCTCGGCAATGATCTGGATCAGATCTTCCGGTGCACCTACTTTTCTTAAACCCTCCCGCATCATGTCCACTGCCAACTTGGAGCTGTTCTTGGCTTTGGGATGGGGAGCAAAGATCACCGCATTTCTCCCTTTCAAGATACTCAAGGCATTGCTGGCGGGAGTGGCGGTAGGATTGGTGACCGGTGTCAAAGCGCCTACCACTCCCACCGGTTTGGCATATTTGGAAATGCCCTTGGTTTCGTCACGTTCAATTAATCCAACGGATTTTGCCCCTTGGAGGTCCCTAAGTAAAGTGAGTATTTTCGCCTTGTGCTTCGCCACTTTGTCTTCGTACACACCCATTTTGGTCTCTTCCACGGCAGCCCGGGCCAGTTGAGCCACGTTGTCATCTTTATAGACCTGCCAGCCCACCGCTAAGCAGACCAAATCGATCTGTTCCTGAGTGTACTTTTCCACCTGTTTTTGGGCCGCCCGGGCCCTGTCCATCAATTCACCGATAATGGCTTCCTTATCCGCCAAAACATGCGTCCCCCCTATCAGAACCGGTGCAATCATGCCGGAGCACGGTTACCAGTTTTTATGGTCTAAGTGCTGGTACTTAGGCAGCAGCCTGGTCGGCAGCGCTAAAGCGTCTTTGCGGAACGGCGGTGCCAGCTGGGTTCCGTCGACCAGGAACTCTAACACCACCGGAACATCTGAGGCGAAGGCTTCCGCCAGGGCATCTTTGATCTCTTCCGGCCGCTGGACCCGGATGCCCTTGGCGCCCATAACTTTGGCCATTTCAGCCCAGCTTGGCGCTTTAATATCTACGCCCACAAACCGGTTGTTATAAAAATCTACTTGGTTTTTCTTCTCGGCACCCCAGGCTCCGTTGTTGAAAACACAGCCGATGACCGGCAAGTTCTGTTCGACGGCAGTCATTACTTCATAGAAACTCATACCCCAGGCACCGTCACCAACAATAGCCAATACCGGGCTTTCAGGGCTGCCCAGTTTTGCTCCCAAAGCAGCCTGATAAGCAAACCCCGTATTGCCAAAGGTGAGGCAAGCAATATGCTTTTTGGGCTTGGTGAACCTCAGGTAGCTGTTGGCCGTGGAGGAAACATTACCGATATCAGTGGTGACGATGGTATCCTCCGGTAAGAAATTCGCGATCTCGTACAAGGCTCGCCTGGGATTTATGGGGTTGCCGTCCTTCATGGCCAGTTCTTTAATTTCTTTATCCCAGGCCTCTCTTTTCTCTTGAATGCGGGCGAATCTGGCTTGGTCCACCGGCCGGTCTTCCATGCTTCTCAGGATCTTCAAAAGTTCCTCGGCAGCTTTCTTGGCATCACCGACAATACCTACCTCTACTGAATGTCTCCTCCCGATCTGGGTGGGATCGATATCGATTTGGATAATCCTTTGCTTGCCGGTAAAATAAGTGATGTCGTATTGGGGCAGGGTACCGAAAACGGATAACCTGGTGCCTACGGCCAGGATCACGTCTGCTTCCTTCACGGATTCCATCGCGGCCTTAGACCCCATGTAACCTATGGGTCCTACCCAATAAGGATTGTTGCTGGGGAAAGCATCATTGTGCAGGTACGACACTGCTACCGGAGCCGTTAAATACTGAGCCAGCTCGGCAATCGCCGGTATAGCACCGGCAGTGACGGCGCCCTGTCCCGAAATGATCACAGGTTTTTTAGCTTCCGCCAGTATTTGAGCCGCTTGTTTCAGGGTTTCCATATCCGGCAGCGGCGCAGCGCAGGAACGGTACTTGTCCGGAGGCAAGATCTCGTCCTCCAATTCCCCGTAAAAATAATCCCTGGGAATATCCAGGTACACCGGGCCCCTCAGAGCATAGGCAAGCCGGAAGGCAGTCCGGACGCAATCGGCCACCCGGCTGGGGTGCGGGACCCGGAAAGCCGCTTTCGTCACCGGTTTGAAGATGGAAACCTGATCAATTTCCTGAAACCCATCCCAACCGACAGTGGGGCTGCCTGCCGACGGCCCCAGCACCACCATGGGAGTGTGGGCATGATAAGCAGTGGCCACACTGGTCACCATATTGGTCATGCCGGGACCGTTTTGCCCGATGCAAATGCCAATCTTGCCGGTTACCCGGCCGTAAGCATCCATCATGTGGGGCGCGGTATGTTCATCTCGCACAGGGATAAACTTGATACCGGCAGTAGGAAAGAGGTCCAGCAGGTCCATAAAAGCGGATCCTACGATACCGGCACAATACTCTACTCCTTCAGCCAGCAGCTGCTCTACAATCGCTTCACTGGGCGTCATCCTTACTTTAGCCATCTGTCATCCTCCTTTTTTCCATCCTTTGTATGGCCTGTGCAATGCTTCACAAGATTAAGTAGCAATTTCGGTGCCAATTGGGTACTTGCCGCCCGCGGCCCACCGGCACCCCGTTAGCAGCCTCCCGGTCAATTTCCCCGGCAGCGCCTTCTCCCATTCTTGCCCCATTTATGACCCAATGTTGCCCAATCAAAAAGCACCCCGCGAAACGGGGTGCTCTGGCAATTAATAACTCTGCCAGACCATTTCTCTACCCTTTTCGGTAATGGTCGAACCCGCCCTGCCTAGAGAAACCTTGACCAGTCCCTGCTTTTTCAGAGCCCTGAGCCTGGTGCGAATCTGGTCTTCCGTGAGCTGGATTCCCGCCTGTCCCAGCAGCACCTGCAGGCGTCTCCTGCCGATGCTTTGCCCGAAGTCCGCCAGGTCGGACATGATCTTCAAAATGGCGAGATCCGTTTGCAGGTAATGGGCATCCCCCAGTTTTGGCCCGGCGGAATTCAATTGAACTTGAGGAGCCCCCGGAACAACGCCCGGCTGGAATTCCAGGGGCAAATCACCGACTTGTACTTTCCTGTCATGCACCGTAGCAACGAGAAACTCGGCAATATTCCTCAGTTCTCTCACATTGCCGGGCCAATTATACTGGGTCAACACCCGGCAGACTTCTTCCGAAAGAAACCCGTGCACCGATTTCCCATATTCTCTCAGCATCCGGTCCATCAACGGGATGATATCTTCCCGCCTGTCTCTTAAGGGAGGAAGGTATACTTTTAAAACATTCAATCTAAAGTACAAATCTTCCCGGAATTTCCTGGCATCCACCATGGACCTGAGATTCCGGTTGGTAGCGGCAATAATCCGGACATCCACGGAGATCAGGCAGTCACTGCCGATCCGCATCACTTCCTTCGCTTCGATGACCCGCAGCAGCTTCACCTGGATCTCCGGCGGTATTTCACCGATTTCATCCAGGAAAATAGTACCCAAGTGGGCTTGTTCAAACAAACCCGGTTTGCCGCCTTTCCTGGCTCCCGTGAAGGCGCCCTCCTCATAGCCGAAGAGCTCGCTTTCCAGCAGGTCCTTCGGCAGGGCAGCACAGTTAATCGCTACAAATGGCCCGTGCTTTCTGGTGGACCCGTTATGGATGGCATGGGCCATCAATTCCTTCCCGGTGCCCGTCTCTCCTTCAATGAGAACGGCCATATCCAGGGGCGCAAATTTCTTGGCGTTGCTGATCTGTTTCCTGAGCATTTCATTCCTGCCGTAGATGTCTTCAAAAGTGTAACGGGCCACGTGCCCCTTGGAGTAGACATGCTGTCTAAGTTTCTTTTCGATTTTTTCCACTTCGCTGAACTCATAAGCCGTCAGCACGGCTCCGTTGATGCCGTTGTCATATTCTAAGGGGATGCGGTTGATCAAGATATGCTTATCCTGGTAACGTTTTTCTATGTTTTCATCACTTTCCCCGGTCACCAGCGGCTTGTTGATCTCCAAGTTGGGCAGCACCTCATCGGCGTTTTTCCCCAGCACCTGATCCTTGTTGATGCCAAACATGCGTTCCGCCGTTTTGTTGCACATCACAATGTTTCCTGCCTCATCCGTAGCGATGACGCCGTTGTTAATCTTCTGCATAATGGCTTCCAACAAATGCACCAGCTTCTTATTGGCACCCAAGCTGTCGGATAATCTCCTGCTGATATTGATGATATTGCTCATGTACCTGGCAGACAAAAGATTGGCTCTTTTGTCCAGCAACTCAAAGCGAAAGAGTATTTCCATCAGGGTGGAAAAGTCGATCTTGCGCGTACCGATATCAATGACTCGTTTAACATAAGGAGGAACCAGGTGACATTCGCCGGGGGTAATGGCAATATCCGTGCGTGGGGGATTCGGCAAACCGGGATACACGGGTATGAGCCAGAGATGTTCAAAACCCATGCCGTATAAAAGGGAAATCACTTCCTCGGCCGTCTCCTTGCGATCATTGACCAACATGATCTTTTGCTTCGCCGGCAAGCTGAACAGCTGGTATAAATTATCAAAATCAACGCTCCGCCGGGCCACAATGATCTCGTACTTATCCCTGAGTTCTCCAGGACACAGCTTCAAGATGGATTCCGTAGCCGCCACCACCAGGTCAACCTGGGACTTGATAGGCGGCAGCGGTTCGTCCACATTGTATCCCATCACATCCACCCTGTCCCCGAGCAGCTCCTCCAATTCCCCGGTCAGGATGCGAAGGTTCTTTTCCCCTTTTGTTACTAAAAGAATACTCTTGTTGAGCATCATGTTGGCCATCGTCACTCTCCTCCCGTGCTGTGATGCATGACATATCAACCACAGGTATCTACCCGCCACACCATAGTAAGTTTTTCTGGTTGTGACCTGCGATTCCCTGTAAAACCGGACTGGAATATATAGGCTTTCCTAGCCGGCTAAGTTAAAGTTCTCACAACCACGTAACATATTATAGAACTGGTTAACCTGTGGCAGAATTAAAGCTTTCACCTGTTTGCCTCAAAAAAGCAATCTCCGCCCGATAATTATCCAACCCGCCGGGAGTCTCCAAGATAAACATTTTTCCGGCTAATGCCGGGTGATAGACTAGCTTCTTAATCGCCTCCCGGCCGATATGTCCTTCTCCCAAGTTGGCATGCCGGTCCCGGCGGGAGCCTAAAGGCTGCAGGCTGTCATTGATATGAAAGGCTTTCACCCATTCCAGCCCCAGCACCCGGTCCACGGCTGCCAGGACTTCTTCCAAGCGTTCTTTTACATCATAACCCGCCCCGTACAGGTGGCAGGTATCCAGGCAAAAACCCATCTCTGCGCCTGTTAACTCCCTCAGGCGCGCTAATTGTTCAAAGGTATAGCCGATCTCACTGCCGCTGCCGGCCATCCCTTCCACCAATAACATCGTTTGAAAAGGACCCTGGCGGAGCACTCTTCTGATAGCGGCGGCAGCCCGCCTCAGCCCCTCCTCCACCCCGGCGCCGGCATGACTGCCGGGATGGAAGTTCAAATAAACCGGCTGCAGGTGTTCCAACCGTTGCAGGTCCTCGGTCAGAAGCCGGATGGCAAAATCCCACACTTCATCCTTAGGGGAAGCCAGGTTTAGAGTATAGGGAGCATGAGCCAGCAAAGGCCCAAAGCCCAACTCTTCCCTTAAAGCATTGGCCGCCCCTATATCCACCGGGTCCAGGGCTTTTGCCTTAGCGCCTCGCGGGTTCCTGGTAAAAAACTGAAAAGTATCGGCACCAATGGACGCGGCTTCTTTGACTGCATGGCGGTAGCCTTTACCGATGGATACGTGCGCTCCCAGAAACAAAGGCATCGTTCCTTTCTCCGCCCGGCCGCTGGCCGGGACCTGTTTCCTCCATTGACAGTGCCAGCGAAACAAAGTAGCATAATAGTAAAAAAAGACAAGGAGGCATGACAAATGAACATTACTGCCAGGTGGTTAGGCAACATGGATTTCGAGGCTTACAACGAACGCAACCACAAAGTCTCCATGTCCAACATGGAGGGTACCATTGGCCCGACGCCCATGGAACTGGTACTCATGGGAGTGGGCGGCTGCACCGGTTTGGACGTGGTCTCCATTCTGCAGAAGATGAGAGTATCCTTTGACCGGTTTGAGATCCAAGTATCCGGCGAAAGAGCGGAAGACCATCCTAAGGTGTTCAAACAGGTCTCCGTCGTTTACCGGGTGTGGGGCCAGGACATCCCGGAGGACAAAGTGGCGCGCGCCGTGCAGCTAACGCAAGAAAAATACTGCAGCGTGCTGCACATGGTGAACAAGACCGCAGAGGTCAGCTACCGGTATGAAATCAACCCGCAGGCGTAATTGACTATTCTACCAAGCAGCTGCCCCCTACGAATTCCTTGATGATGGAAGTGCACGGTATCTCCACATCTCCCAGGGGCACAAAGCATTCCAAAAACCTCAGGAGTCGTTTCGCGGCAATATACTCCGGCATCGAGCTGTCTATTTCTTGCAGCAACGGCTCCGCATACTTTTTGAGCAACGCCAGCTCATACACCAGCGCCGAGTTAAACATGATGTCCGCTTCTTCCTGGAAAGGAAAGATGTTTCTTTCCTCACCCCGGCGCACCATGGGCCAAAGCCTTAAGGTGGCGGCCGCATTGTGACCCCGGAACTGACTGTCCCGCACGATTCTCCTTAAGAGGCGTACGTCCGTAGTGGGAATCCGGTTGTGCCGGTCAATATTTAAAGCAGTGATGGCGCTGATATAGATCTTGTACTTCCGGTCCCGGGGAATGGAAGCGGTCAGGCGCTCGTTTAGGCCGTGGATGCCTTCAATAATAATCGGTTGTTCCGGTCCTATCTGCACCGTGCGCCCGAGATACTCCCGCTTGCCCAGCTTGAAGTTGTAGCTGGGCACTTCTACTTTCTTGCCCTGGATGATGGCCGTCAATTGTTCATTAAACAGCTGGAGATCGATAGCCTCCAGCGCTTCAAAGTCATACTGCCCGTTTTCATCCCTGGGGGTTGATTCCCGGTCTACAAAATAATCGTCCAAAGAGATGGAAATGGGCTGCATGCCGTTTACTTTCAGCTGGATGGACAAGCGCTGGGCAAAAGTGGTTTTACCCGAGGATGAGGGCCCGGCAATAAGGATCACTCGCAACCGGTCCCGCTGCCGGTAAATATCGTCGGCAATTTGTGCCACCTTTTTCTCATGCAAAGCCTCGTTTAAGCGGACCAACTCCTCCCCTTCACCGGCTTGAATACGGTCATTAAGAGCACCGGCGGTGGCTACGCCGAGGATCCTGGCCCACTGCTCCGCCTCCCTGAAAATCGTAAATAACTTGGGACGTTCTACAAAGGGGGGTACCCGGAAAGGCTCCCTGTCATCAGGCAGCTCCAGGATTAACCCGGGCATGTGGTACCGCAGGCGAAAAGTCTTTAAGTACCCGGTACTGGGCACCAAATAGCCGTACAAATAATCCCGGAAATCCTTGCAGCAGTACATGTTTAAATAGGTTTTTTCCCGGTACTTCAATAAGCGGGCCTTATCTTCCAAACCCTCTTTCCGGAAGTATGCAATAGCCCGGTCAAGGGGCCACCTTTCCCGGATGATGGGCAAATCCTGTGCCACCAGTTCCTTCATCTTGTTTTCCAAAGCTGCTACGTCTTCCCTGGTCAACACCGGCTCTTTGTAAAGCTCGCAATAGATCCCTTTGCCGAGAGAATGCTCAATGGAAATAACCCCTTTGGGGAACAACTCCTTGGCCGCCATGATCAACAAATATGTTAAGGAACGCTGGTAAATGCGCATTCCTTCAGGATGATACAGGTCTAAAAACTCCACCAGCCCAGGCTTGTCGGGCCGGAAGGCCAACTCTTTGAGTTCGTTGTCCATGATGGCTGCTACCACCGGCGTACGATAATACTGTTCGAATTCCTTGCTTAATTCCAGCAGGGATGGGCCCAGTCTCCTTGCCACCCTCTGCTCACCAGGTAAAACGATCGTCAATGCGTCCCTCACATCCGGAACCTCCTTCCATACCCGGTCCTCACGGGCCACCAGGTCCAATTCATGGCAGCACAATCCCCTGTTCTTAATGTTCTAGCCGCGACCAGGTTTTCCTCCTTTTGCGCCGTCCTCCACCCCCGGATGAAACTGTATCGCCTTTCGCCACTACGGGAAACGGCTCCCCCCGGCACCGGGGTGCTTCTTTCATTATTACCAGTACTAATATGCTTATGAAGGCTTCACCGGCAGGAACACCCTGCGGTACAAATAATTCCAGAGTATACTTATTGGCCCGCCGGACAGACTAAGAGATAAGACTCTTGTGGGAGACAGGCACCATGATTATCAGCTTCGTCCGGACCATTATCCTGTTCCTGATTGTCATCACCGTGATGCGGATCATGGGGAAACGCCAAATCGGCGAACTGCAGCCCTTCGAATTGGTCATTGCCATTATGATCTCGGAACTGGCTGCGGTACCGATGCAGGAAACAGGCATTCCCCTGTTGTCAGGGATCATTCCCATTCTTACTTTATTGATAATCCAGCTCACCTTCTCTTACCTGTCCATGAAAAGCGAGACAGCCAGGCAGGTGCTTTGCGGCACCCCCAGCATCGTTATTCAAAACGGGAAAATCGTGGAAGAAGAACTGTACCGGCTGCGCTATAACATTAACGATCTCTTGGAACAATTGCGGGAAAAAGACTATCCCAACATAAGCGACGTGGAATATGCCATTTTGGAAACCAGCGGCAAATTAAGCGTCATCCCCAAATCCAGCAAAAGACCCTTAACCCCGTCTGACCTGCAGCTTCCCACCGGGCAGGAAGGTTTGCCCATTACTTTGATCTCGGACGGGGTAGTGAATGAGGAAAACCTGGCCGCCGCCGGTGTCGATTACCGGTGGCTGCTGCAGCAGTTGAAATCCCGCGGCATCTCCAACCCGAAAAAAGTATTGTTCGCCACCTTAAACCCCGACGGGCAGCTCTTCCTGCAGCAAAAAGCCAAGTATGCCAAAAAGGAGAAGTGAGATGCGCATCATTGTCTTTACCGTTGCACTGCTGGTCTTGATCATTGCCATGTCCTGGTACGGCACCGCTTACCTGGAAGCATCCGCCGGGGCCCTGCTGGAGCTCCTGCAGACGGTGGAGAGCCAGATCCAGACCGGGAACTGGACGGCAACTGAGGCAACCCTGCACCGGGTCACCGAGCTGTGGAATGAGACCCATCTTTTCTGGAAGATCCTCATCGATCACCGGGAAACGGATGAAATTGAAACAGCCCTCACCCGGCTGCAGAGCTTTGCCGCTATCCACCGGCAAGGAGAGGCCTTGTCCGAGCTGGCGGTCTTACGTTTTCGCTTGCAGCATATCCCGGCCAAAGAACGCTTGCTTTTAAGCAACATTTTTTAAGGCAGCTGCTTTTTGCGCATCCTGAATTGCTTGGGGGTAACTTCCAGCAGTTCGTCGTCAGCAATAAACTCCAGGGCTTTCTCCAAAGTCATCAACCGCGGGGCATTCAGCTTGACGGCGATTTCCTGAGTGGAACTGCGGATATTGGTCAGCTGCTTTTTCTTCGCCACGTTCACCTTCAAATCACCCGGGCGGGCATGCTCACCCACGATCATGCCCCGGTACACCCGGTCGCCGGGCTTAATAAACAGCTCGCCTCGTTCCTGGGCATGTTCAATGCCGTAGGAGGTAGCTTCCCCCGTTTCATGAGCCACCAGTGAACCCCGCGTACGGCTGGAAATCTCCCCTTTCCACGGGGCAAAATGGTCAAAGCTGTGATACATAATGCCTGTCCCTTTGGTACCCGTCAAAAACTCCGAACGGAAACCAAAGAGACCCCGGGTGGGAACCAGAAAGCGCAGCCGCACCCGACCGTCGGCCTGGTGATCCATGCCCTGGAGTTCCCCTTTCCGCACGCCTAAGCTTTCGATCACAAAGCCCACGTACTCGTCCTCCACTTCCACCACCAGTTCCTCGACGGGTTCGCACTTTTCCCCGTTAATCTCTTTCACGATCACTTGAGGCCTGGACACTTCGAATTCATAACCTTCCCGCCGCATCTTTTCAATCAGGATCGACAAGTGAAGCTCGCCGCGACCGGCTACTTCAAAAACATCCGGGGAATCCGTATCCGTCACCCTAAGACTCACATCCCCTTGCGCCTCCCGGTATAAGCGCTCCCGCAGCTTGCGCGAGGTCACATACTCCCCGTCTTGCCCGGCAAAAGGGCTCTTGTTCACCTGAAAAGTCACCCTGACGGTGGGTTCGTCGATTTTCACAAAGTCCAGGGGGATGGGTTGTTCAGGGTCCGCCACGGTATTCCCTACGTTAATATCTTCGATGCCCGTCAAGAGCACAATCTCACCGCACCCGGCGGTCTCCACCGGCTTCTCTTTCAAACCTTCAAAGACGAATAACCCGGACAAGCGCCGGTAGTCACAAGAGCCGTCTTCCCTCAGGAGGGCTGCCTGCTGCTTCCCCTGTACCCGGCCGTTAACCACGCGACCGATGGCTTTCCGCCCCAGGTAAGGATCATGATCTACAATGGCAACCCCTATTTGCAGAGGAGCAGCCGGATCTCCTTCCGGAGCCGGAATATGGGCAATGATGGTTTCAAAAAGCGGCTGCAAGTCCACCGGCGGTACCGCCGGGTCCAGGGTCGCCAGGCCGGACTTAGCAACGGTGTAAACCACCGGGAAGTCCAACTGCTCATCATCCGCCGAGAGATCGATAAACAAGTCCAGCACCTCATCCAGCACCTGGGCGGGCCGAGCATTGGGCCGGTCAATTTTGTTGATGACGACAATAGGCTTCAACTTAGCCTCTAAAGCCTTGCGCAGCACAAAACGAGTCTGGGGCATGGGACCTTCAAAAGCGTCCACCAGCAGCAGGACCCCGTCTACCATGTGCACGATCCGTTCCACTTCCCCGCCGAAATCGGCATGGCCGGGAGTATCTACGATATTTAATTTATAGCCCTGATAAGAAATGGAAGTGCATTTGGCCAAAATGGTAATGCCGCGCTCTTTTTCCAATTCGTTCCGGTCTAAGACGCGGTCCTCCACCACTTGTTTTGCGTGAAAAAGACCGCTTTGCTGCAGCATGGCATTGACCAGAGTGGTTTTGCCGTGATCTACGTGGGCGATAATCCCAAAATTGCGAATCTGTGTCTGTTTCATCCTATCCCTTCTTCGCCTCAAAACTCCTTTAATATTGTAACGGGTCATACCCTGTCATGCAAAGACAAGCTACCGGCCCAGGATTTCTTTGAGCGTAGCCCCATCCACCGCCTCCCGCTCTACTTGGGCCGGCCGGTCATAATTCTTTTCCGCCGCTATGAATCCAAGTCGTTAGGTTCTAACGGGCGCGGGTTCCTTTTTGACCGCAAGTAAACGGTTCGGGCACCCGGCACCGGTCTGCCTCCTTCCTGTTCAAGACCCTTGTCTTAAGCGCCGGTATTGCCGGCAGCCGTTGACAAAGCCGGCGGCCGCTTTAGGGTTAGACCTCCAATGAAGGTGCACAAAGGAGGCCACCATGTTCCGGTCCACGTAACCCTCAATCCTTTCCGCAGGTGCCTTACCCCCGGCGAGCACATAGGCCGCCTTTTCCTCAGGCAACCCGGTCATGACCGAATAGTGAAACTCGTGCCCTTTCAGGCGATCGCCCCGGTCCGCCAGCAGGCTGGGCCGCAAGGCGGTGGCTTGTACATAGCCGAGAGCCGCCGGTCGCCGGACCATGCGGGCCTCGCCGGGTACCAGGCCCACTCCTTCCCACCTGTCGCCTTGAAAATCCACGATCCTTTCCGCCAGGTACATCAAGCCGCCGCATTCCGCCACCACGGGCATCCCCCCGTGAAAAGCCTGCCGGATGGCCTCTTTCATGGCTTTGTTTCCCGCCAGTTCTTCCAGGAACATTTCCGGAAAGCCGCCGCCCAGGTACAGGCCGTCCACCGGCGGCAAGGCCCGGTCCCGCAGGGGACTGATAAAGACCAGGGAGGCTCCCAATTCCTCAAGGTAATCCAAACTGTCCTGGTAATAAAAACTGAAAGCCTCGTCCCTGGCTACACCGATGACCACCGTCCCCCCACCGGTGGCCCGCCCGGCACTGCTTACCTGGTAACCGGAGGCTAGGTCCGGCGCCCCGGCGGCCACCTCCAGTACTCCCGCCAGGTCGACTTCCGCTTCCACCAGGTCTGCCATTTGCTCGAGAACCGTTCTTAACTGCCGGTTCTCCTCTGCCGGCAATAAGCCCAGGTGCCGTTCCGGCATGGCTATCTGCTGCTCTTTGGGTACACAGCCTAACACCGTCAGTCCCAGTTCCTGTTCAATGGCGGCTTTGATTTCTTTTCGATAATAATCACCACCGGCGTTATTCAAGATCACACCTTTCAGCTTCAAATGCGGCTCATATTCTTGAAAACCCTTGATGAGAGGCAGGCAACTCCGGCCCATGCCTTTGACATTGACTACCAGGATCACCGGCATGTCCAGGATTAAAGCAATGTCGGCACTGCTGCCCTTGAGCCTCTCTCCCTTGGCACCGTCAAAGAGACCCATTACCCCTTCCACTAAACACAAATCAACCCCTTGGGCATGCTTGACAAAAATCTGTTTTATGACCTGCTCGTCACTCATCCAACTGTCCAGGTTATGAGATCTCCTCCCGGCAGCATGGTAGTGCAGGCCGGGGTCAATGTAGTCAGGGCCGACTTTATATGGCTGTACTTCTAGCCCCCGCCTCCGCAAAGCAGCCAGTATCCCCAAGGTCAGCGTAGTCTTCCCTACCCCGCTTTGCACACCGCCAATCAGGACCCGGTTGACTTTCATGCCATCGCCTCCAACCTTCTTAAACGTAAAAAAGCTTCTGACCTTCGAGTCCAGAAGCAAGACTCATCTTCCACAGCAGGAAGGTGAATTTAACACGGGCGGGCCGCTTCCCGGATTTCATGTCACTCTTATCCTTTCCATTCCCGGTGACTCCATCACCGCCCGTGGCGGCGGGATAGCGCCGGCTTCCAACACCCAGTAAACACCCACGCTTCCATTTTTTAAGCAAGAGTTATTGTACACCAATCTTAACCTGAACACAAGCCGGCCCGTAGCCGGACGCAGTATGGTGCCCCGGCAAGTTTGCGGCCTGTCCGTCACCGGTATGGCAGTGTAATCCCTGTAACCAATCGGGAGTGGGAATAGACCGCCCCATTATTGCCTTATTCTACCAACGGGCATCCCGTCACTGAACTTTTTGATTCCGAATAGATTGAATCAGCAACCCATCACAGTCGTCCAAAGGAGTTGGAACCCATGAACTGCTGGCACGACCTGCTGGAAATACCCATGCCGGGAAGACTGCCGAAGCCCCGCCACACTGGATTAACCATGGTCATCGACAAGGGACTTGGTTTAACGGAGCTGCAGGAACTGCTGGACAGCGCTTCCGGCTACATAGACATGATTAAACTGGGCTTTGGTACTTCCCTCCTGTACCCGGACAGGGTCTTAAGGGATAAAATTGCCGCCATTAGACAAGCCGGCATTTTGGTTTTTCCGGGGGGAACCTTTTTTGAAATCGCCTATTTGCAGAAAAAAGCAGCCAACTATTGCCGCCTGCTGGTCAAGTACGGCTTTACAGCCATTGAGATTTCCGACGGCACTATCGAACTGCCTCCTGCCGAAAGGCGGAAAGCCATCAAAATAGCCAAAGAAGCGGGTTTGGAAGTGATCACTGAAATTGGCAAGAAGGATCCACGGGATAAAGTTAGCATGTCTTTTCTCCGGGAACAGCTGGAGGAGGACCTGGCAGCAGGAGCTTATAAAGTCATTGTCGAAGGAAGAGAATCCGGAAAAGGAGTTATGCTCTACGACCAACAGGGGGAACTGAAACAGGAAGAACTGGAAACGCTGCTGAAAAACCGTATTTCCCCGGATCACATCATCTGGGAGGCCCCTTTGAAAAACCAGCAGCAAAGACTGATCAGCCTTTTCGGCTGCAACGTCAATTTGGGTAATATCGCCCCGCAGGAGACCCTGGCTTTGGAAGCTTTGAGATTGGGCCTCAGAGGCGATACCCTGCGAAGTCTCCTGCAACGGCAAAAGAGCGTGATTCCTCTATCTTTCCCATCACAGGAAGAAAAATACAGCATGAGCCAGCTATCCATCCCATAAACACAGAAAGTAGGAATGAAAAGTGCCCGGAACAATATCCTTCGTCATGACAGCCCAGTGCTTGGCCTACACGGATACCGCCGTTCATCCCACCGTGGTGGTCTACGATGTCCTGCGGGCCACCTCCACCATTACCACTGCCCTAGCCCACGGGGCCAAAGAGATCATTCCTGTCTTGGAAGTTGATGAAGCGTTATCCCTCTATGCCGGCTTAAAAAAAACAACCGGCCAGGTGCTGCTGGGCGGGGAACGCCGGGGTGATCCCATCCCCGGGTTCCACTTGGGGAACTCACCTTTAGAATACACGGAAGACAAGGTCCGGGGCAAAACGATTATACTTACTACTACCAACGGTACCCGGGCCTTGCTCCACAGCCGGCGAAAAGGAGCGCAAAAAATTATCATTGGCAGCCTCCTCAACCAGCAGCAGGTGGTGCGAGCCCTTTTAAATGAACCGGCGATAACCGTCGTCTGTGCCGGGGTCAACGGAGCCTTCGCTTTGGAAGATTTTTTCGCCGCAGGCTTGATGCTCCTGGAGCTAATTGCCCTACAACCTGACTATGCCTTGGACGACGGTGCCCTGGCGGCCCTCCACGCCGCCCGGGGGGCCGGGGAGGGCCCCGCCGTGATTGCTGCCAGTACCGCCGCCCAACGGCTCAAAAACCAAAACAGGTGGAAGGATGTAGAGTTTTGCACCACCCCCAACCTGTTCCCCGTCCTGCCGGTATTTCACAACCACCGGGTGGTGCTGGACAGCGCATTTTGCTCCAGATAGTTGATGATCCCCCTGGACAGCGCTTCAGCCAGCTGCTGCCTGAAGCCCGGTTCCATGAGCTTCTGCCGGTCCTCCTGGTTGGACAAAAACCCTAATTCCACGATGACGGTCGGAATACGGGAAGTCCTCAGCAGGAAAAGGTTTTCCCTGGGCAAAGGACGATTGTCATTGAGCAATTGCACCTTGTTCAGCTCCCCAAGCAGGGCAGCGGCCAGTTGTTTCCCTGCTTCCGACCCTTTCTGGTAAAACACTACCGCTCCTCTCTGGCTGCTGTCCTCGATGGTGTTACAGTGAACGCTGACGGCTACTTGCCCTTGATTGATCACCCGAACCCTGGCCTGCAGGTCTCGCCGGTGCCTGCCCGGCGCTAGTTCCCCACCCAGGTCCACATCCGCATCCCTGGTTAACACTACACTGTAACCCTGTTCCTCCAAGTAGTGACTCATCCGCTGCACCACATCCAATACAATGTCCTTTTCCTTCACTTCCCCCGACAAGGCGCCCGGGTCCACGCCGCCATGACCCGGGTCCAAGATGACCTGGGCCCCGGTGGCCAACACCTTTCTCTCCTCCCGGTACATTATCCAGTAATCCAAAGCCATGATCCCAAGAACAATGTGTAATATTAAAAGCCCGCTCAAGAACAAGTACCGCTTTGGCACAAAAACTGCCATGGTAAACCGGCCCAAGTCGACACCCTCCCTCCAAAATCTTCCGCTAACTATCTTATGACTGGCGGATATGATACATGCCTCCCGGGAGGAAAATCTCTGACCGGGCCTCTAGCACTACTCCCGTGTACCTGCATATGCTATCATCAGAAGTTCCTTGCGCAAAGGAGGTGCTTTTTCATGCCCTATGTCATTGTCCAGCCCGGCGATACATTGCGGGAGCTCAGCCAGCAATATCACGTTTCTTACTTAAGGCTTTTGGCCGCTAATCCCCAGATCCAAAACCCGGATAGGATTTATCCCGGCCAGGTGATCATTTTGCCCACCCCTCACCAGCGGACACCGGCAGCCGAGGTACAGAGGGTGGTTCGTCCCGGGGATACCATGTTCTTCATTGCCAGGGAGTTTGGCGTGCCGCTGGAACACTTGATCTCCTTAAACCGCTTCGTCAAGGATCCAAACCTGATTTACCCCGGCATGATCCTGACGATCCGGAGAGGCAGGCACTGCCCGTCACAAATCGTGGATTTCGTCAACCGCTTTATGCAGCGTAAAGCTCAAGGCCAACCCTATGACCACCGGGAGTTTCTAACGGTGGAAGCAGAGCAGCAGTTGGATAAGCGATTAATCATGGGTATACCTGACCCGGCCAATGCGGAATACGATTTCCTATCCTGTTACCAGAGAGCGAACAATGAATATGTGGCTCTAGTGGCCCTCTACCGGAGAAGGAGGGGCTTCCCCAGCGTTTTCGACATCGTCGTAGAGCAAATCATTGTGAGGGTGGTGGACGGGCGACCCAGAGTGGCCAACGTCAACGTCCAGGTGGTGCTGCAGGTAAGTTAATCAAAAAAAGCCTCCTACCTTTCATGCCGGTAGGAGGCTTATACTTAACCTGGGCTAGTTTCTTCGAAAATAGTTAATCCCGGTGCGCTTGCCGGCTTTTTCCACCATCTTGGCTGAGATCCGGTTCGCGTTGGCGACAATGAATTCCTCATCAAAAGCTACTAACCTGCCGTTACGCACCACGATTTTCCCGTTTACAATCGTAGTGTCGACCACTTGGCTGTCGCCGCAAGTCACAATGGCCGCCACCGGGTCGTGCTGCGCCCCGGCAAAGGCCAGGTCATTAAAGTTTATCAGGACCAGGTCGGCAGCCATACCGGGGGCCAGGTAGCCGACGTCGCTGCGCCCCAGCACGGCCGCTCCACCGCGGCAGGCCATCCGCAGTGTTTCCTCTGCACTCAAACCTTCTTGTCCCAGCGTGAGTTTCTGCAGCAGGTAAGCTGTTTTGAGCTCAGCCCACATATTAGAAGAATCGTTACTGGCACTGCCATCCACCGCCAGGCCGACCCGGGCTCCGGCATCGATGAGCTCTTTAACCCTGGCAATACCGGAGGAAAGCTTCAGGTTGGAAACCGGGCAGTGGGCCACACCGGAACGGGTTCTCCCCATTTCCCGGATTTCTTCGTCATTTAAGTGAATGGAATGGGCAAACCAGATGTCTTCCCCGTACCAGTCCAGAGACTTCATATACTCAAAGGGCCTCATCCCAAACCGCTCCAGGCAGAATCTTTCCTCGTCTTTCGTCTCCGCCAGGTGGGTATGGCACAGCACACCGTGTTTTCTCGCCAAAACCACAGTTTCTCTCATCAACTTTTCCGTCACGGAAAAAGGCGAACAAGGAGCCAGCGCAATGCGGCACATGGAGTAGGGGCTTGGATCGTGATATGTTTTGATCAGGCGCTCACTGTCCGCCAGGATCTCTTCTTCCCTTTGCACCACATCGTCAGGCGGCAGTCCTCCATCTTTCTTGCTCAGGGACATGCTGCCCCTGGTGGGGTGAAAACGCATGCCGATGGCTTGGGCCGCTTTGATCTGGACATCAATGAGATTGGCACCTTTTCCTTTTGGGAAAACGTAATGGTGGTCCGTCGTCGTGGTACAGCCGGTTTTAAGCAGTTCCCCTAAAGCAACCAAAGTGCCGAAATAAACGGCTTCTTCATCCAGTTCCCGCCAGATTTCATAGAGTTTTATCAACCAGTCAAACAGCTCGATTTCCTGTGTAGCCGGGATACTGCGGGTCAGGGTTTGGTAAAAATGGTGATGGGTATTCACCATCCCGGGGATCACCACTTTGCCCCTGGCGTCGAGGACCCGGGTATCGTGATCCGCCGGGAGGTTTAGTCCAATCTCTTTGATGGCATTGCCCTCAATTAGAATATCAGCATTCGCATATCTTGTCCCATGGTCATCCAGCGTGATCACCCAGTCTGCATTCTTGATGAGCAGTTTACTCATGGACATGCCCCCATTCTTGACTGTGTCTTTATAGTTTAAGCATACCATAAATGTGTATTTTTTAGTATGACTTAAATAAAAAAACACCTGCCGCAGCAGGTGTCAACTGGCTGGCAAACTGCCCTGTCAGCAGCCGCGCTAAGGGCCGGCCGCCAGGAACCCTGTTTGGAGATGAGCTCAATAGCGGTGGTTAGACTTCAGCCGTCATCCGCCGGTGGTACATGGCATCCTTTCTGCCTGTGCCTAAACGCGACGGAAGTACAACCAGACGCCCGGCACCTGATGACCGGTCGTGGTGCGGGGAGCCCTGACTCTTTTGCTTCTTGCTCCCAAGCCCTGCGATGAACACCGGACCTGGATACCACAACAGGCTTGTAACGTCCTCCACATCCTGTGGATCCATTACATGGGTTTCGTCAAGTGATGGCGCAGCTGTTCCCTGAGCTTGCGCTTCAAAAACTTGCCCACCGGTGTTTTCGGTATTTCTTCCAGGAACACCACCTCATCAGGCAGCCACCAGGCGGGAAATCTCGGGCGAATAAAGTCCAGGATATCCTCTTTTGTCACCTTCCCTTTGAACTCATCTTTTAATACTACACAGGCCACGGGTCTTTCCGCCCACTGCTCGCTGGGCATCGCCACCACTACAACTTCCAACACTGCTTTATGATCGGCGATGGCATGCTCCAGGTCCACAGGAGAAATCCATTCACCGCCGCTCTTGATTAAATCCCTGGTCCGGTCCACGAGTTTGATGAAACCTTCCTGATCAATGGTGGCAATATCACCGGTATGGAGCCAACCGCCGGCAAACACATGGCTGCTTTCGTCATCCCGGTAATATGCGCCGGCAATCCAGGGGCCCCGCAGGAGTATTTCCCCCATTTCCCGGCCGTCCCAGGCCACCTCACCGTGAGCCCCTTCAATTCTCATTTCCAACCCAGGCACCAAAATCCCTTGTTTAGCTTTGAGGGCCAGTTTCTCCTCAAAGCTTAAAGTCTCCTGGTAGCTTTTCAAACGAGCCACGGTCACTAAGGGAGTGGTTTCCGTCATCCCATAGGCATGATAGAAGGGTATTCCCAGTTGTGCCTCATATCTTTCAATGAGGGCGGGAGGAGCGGGGGAACCGCCGCAAACGATGGCTCTCAGGGAACTGGTGTCATACTTACCCTTTTCCAGCAGCGCGTATAAACCCATCCAAACAGTAGGGACACCGGCCGTCACCGTAACTTTTTCCCGGGCGATTAATTCCGCCAGCACTTCCGGGGTAAAACCGGCACCGGGAAGCACCTGCGTAGCACCGAACCAGGTAGCGGCGTAGGGTAACCCCCAGGCATTCACATGAAACATGGGTACCACAGGCATGCAGACGTCGGATTCACTCAGGCCGAAAGTATCGGCCAGACCGACGGCCAAACTGTGGAGCACCAAAGCCCGGTGGGAATACAAAACCCCCTTCGGGCCGCCGGTGGCGGAAAAGGTATAGCACAGGCCGGCAGGAGCATATTCATCAATGTCCCTGCAAAACGGGAAGCTGGGATCGCCTTCTGAAAGCAGTGCTTCATAGATATAGAGAGGCTCCAGGGAAGAAGGGGGCACCTCGTCAGTCTCCGACATCACTACATAAGCTTGCACTGTGGACAAATGACCTTTTATTTTTTCAAACAAGGGAACCAGTTCTTCATCAATTAACAAGACCTTATCCTGGGCCTGATTAATGGTATCAACAACATGCTCCGGTGCTAACCGGGGATTAATGGTATGGATCACCGCCCCGAGACCCGGAATGGCGAAATAGGCTTCCAAGTGCCGGTGATGATTCCAGGCGGCCGTTCCTACCCGGTCGCCGGCTTCCACGCCCAGTTTGCGCAAGGCACTGCTCAAACGACGAGTTCTTTCCCCGATTTCTCTATAAGTAAGGCGGCGGATGCCGCCGGCTGTCCGCGAAATAACTTGTTTATGCGGGAAAAACAATTCCGCCCTTTCCAGCATCGTGCTCACGTTAAGGTTAACCCGCATCATGTCAGCTCCCCCTCCCGATTTTCCATACTTATCAGAATTATAAGTTAACTGCAAGGGGGATGTAAAGCATTTTCGCCCTCTACACCCTGTCCGCCAAGAGCAAGATAGCAAACATCAGCCCATTCCACACCCCGTGGGCGATAATGGACGCATAAAGGGATTTGGTTTTGTGATAGAGTACAGCCAGGCCCATCCCGCCCAGTGCCAAGGGAAACAACCGGACCAGGTCAAAATGCAATAGGCCGAACACGATACCGGAAGTCACGATACCCCAGCCCAAGCCTAAATACTGCTTCAGGACGCTGAAAAGCAGCCCCCGGAAGTAAAGCTCTTCCGCAAAGGGGGCAATGATGACGCCGAAAATGAACAGTACTGACAGTTGCCATGGGGAGGAAGCTTCAAGGACCATTTCCGTAAAAAGCTGCACATCGGTGGAACTGATGGGGTAAAACAACTCCACCATCATGCCGCCGAGAATTACCAGCGCAAAAATAAGAAGACCGGAACTGAATCCCTCTTTCAAACCTTTCATCAACTGCTGCTGCCCCAATCCCAGGCCGGCCGGGGTCATCCCCCATCTACCCAGGCTTAAGTACATGGTGCCGCCGATCAAAAGCAGAGATTGCCAGAGGCTGATGACCACAAAGAAAGCAAAGCCCTCCCACACCCCCGTCAGCCGGGCAAAAATGAAGGCAAAAAGATGATTGCTGAGAAAAACCAGCGGCAGTATCAACAGGCTCACCAGTACTTGTATAGACTGTTTTGGTCGCTGCACATGCTGTTCTTCCACACGGATCACCGTAACGAATCATTTTAGTTCTTTATATTAGCATACCTGAATTCATAGATAAAACAAGCTTTAAATTTCCCAATAAGAAAGTCCCGAGGGAATACCCTCGAGACTACAGGCCATTTCACGAACCGGAAACCGGAGGAACAGTCCCGCCCGGCTGTGTGTTGACTAGCTGCCGGATTCTATCTACATAGAAGGCAGCCAATTCCTGAGCCGCTTCTTGGGAAACGCTCTCGGTGTACACCCGGTAAAGAGGCTCATCCGCATCCGGCAGGATGAGAGCCCAACCCTGTTCCCGGTGAATCTTGATGCCGTCCAGCAATTCCACCCCTTGGCCGCGATGTTCTTCGATGAGCCGCCGCATCACTTGCCCTTTAGCCTCCCAAGGACAAGGAGTATGCTGGACCTCCATATGATAGGGAGGTATGGGGGACACCAGGGAAGACAAGTCTTGCCCGCCCCGGGCCAGGAAATCCAGCAGCTTGAGCAAAGCCCCCACGGCGTCAAATTGCAGCACTAACTGGGGATACTCCCCCTGGCCGCGCCGGAATTCCTCGCCGGCCACGGTTTCCATGAGCTGCGCCGTGTTAGTTTTGGTCCAAACCACTTTCCCCCCAAATCGCTCCGCCAGGCATTCCACCGCCTTCGGTGCCGTCACCGGCATCGCCACGGCAGCGCCGGGATTAGATTGAAAAATGACGGAGGCCATAAATAACAAGTATAGGCCGGCATCAACAATCTGCCCCTTTTCATCTACCAGCACCAGTTTTTCTCCTTCTTTGTCCAGCCAGACCCCCAGGTCCGCCTGGTTTTTCACCACTTCCCCCGCCAGCTTTTCCAACACCTCCGGAACCGCCCGGTCAGCTGCCTCATCTCCCGCCAGGCTGCCGGCGACGAAACCCGCCAGCTTCACGCCGAGGCGGTCCAAAACGTTGGGTAACAGGCCGGCCAGTGCACTTTCCACCGGAGCGCCGACAACCAGTTGAAACTGCCTCTCTTTAATTTTTTGCCGGTCAACCTGATCCAGCATGTAATCACTGTACATGGCCGCCACATGGGTGATTGGATAGGTCAGGCCCATTGCTTCCGGCGGCACCCGGCGAAAATCTTCCCTGGCAAAAGCATTCTCCAGCTTTCTTTCTTGCTGCCGGCTGAAAAGCAACCCTTTTTCATTGACAAAGCGAAACCATACCTTGGTGCTGTCCCGGGAATCAGACATGATATGTACGCCTCCGGCCAGACCTAAAGCGTCCACCGCATAGCGCAGCAAAGAAAAAGGAAGCACCCCGCAGTCCACCCCGTGCACCCCGGTACTCAATAAGCCTGCCAGGAAAGCAGTTTTCAGCATCGGGGCGGCTTTTAGCCCGTCACAGCTGATACCGATTTTTTGATTTGGATTAATAATGCTGCCGTAAGCAGCCCCCAGTTTGGCGGCTACTTCCGGTGTGATATCTTTATTAACAGGGCCGGGAATACCCTGGGAACCGAACAAGTTCTTCCTGCTGCCGGTGCCCCACACCAGGCTGTCATACTGGATGGTACCGGCGCCGATCCGTTTATGGGGCCAGATTTTTACTTCCGGTTTAACGACCACACCTCTTTCCAGTTTACTGTGGTCACCTACCACGGCTCCTTCATAAACGCCTACCCTGCTTTCCAGCACCACTCCTTTCCCGACGACGGCCCCTCTTAGCTCGCTGCCCGGCCCGATATAACAACCATCCCAGATCACGGATCTCTTGACGGATGCCCCCTCCTTCACTTGGACGTTATGCCCGATTACGGTATAAGGGCCAAGCCTCACTCCCGGACCGATGCGGCTGTAATCTCCAATGAGCAGCGGCCCCTCCAAGACCGCTGTCTCATCAATCTGGACTCCTTTGCCAATCCAGAGGCCGTTACCCTGGTAGACCGCCGGCGGGACTACTTTCGCTGTGCCGGCCAGCACGGCCCGGTGGGCTTCGACATATTGCTGGAGATTGCCGATATCGCACCAGTAGCCCTCTAAAGTGACGGCATATAAAGGGGCTTTTCGCCGCAACAGCTCCGGAAAAAGGTCCTTGCTGAAGTCAAACATTTGTCTTTCCGGTATTAAAGACAAGATCTCAGGTTCCAAGACATAAATACCGGTGTTCACCCGGTCGCTGAAGACTTCCCCCCACCCCGGTTTTTCTAAGAACTTGACGATCCGGCCGTCCCGGTTGGTAATGACTAAGCCGTATTCCAAAGGATTGGGAACCGTAGTCAAGACCAGGGTGGCGACGGCTCCTTGGCTGCGGTGAAAATCCATGGCTTGGGCCAGGTTAAAATCGGTCAGGGCATCGCCGCTGACCACCACAAAAGTTTCATCCAGGAAATCTTCCGCGTTTTTCACGCTACCGGCCGTGCCCAGAGGTTTATCTTCCACAAAATAATATAGGTTGACATCCCAGGCGCTGCCGTCGCCGAAATAATCAATGATGCTGTCAGGCAAGTATTGTAAGGTAACGCCGATATCCTTGATACCGTATAGACGCAATAGCTCAATGGCATATTCCATGACCGGCTTATTGGCCACGGGTACCAGGGGCTTCGGGCGGTCACAAGTCAGCGGTCGCAGTCGTGAACCTTCCCCACCCGCCATGATAATCCCTTTCACGTTATCAACCTGCCTTTTTGCATGATGATGATACTGCAAAAGAGGATGAAATAGTGAAGGCCTATTTGGGACCAGGGCCTGCACTTCTTGTCTTTTTCCTTCTCCTTTATTATGGGATTTTTCATGGCAATCAATTCGTCCCCCGGCCGGTGCTCCGGCTGCGCCGGGAATTGTTCCTAAAGAAAAAGGAGACAGGTGCACTATCTCCTTGGTTTAGGGCACATTTTTATGCATGCCCAATTTGGTTGTCACAGCGTTGACCATTTTGTTCAGCGGTGCATCGTATTTTTCAATATTACCGGAATCAGCCAACGCGATCAGGTTGTGGTCAATGGGCAATACCGCCAGCAAATCCGTGCCGATGCTCTCGGCAAATTCCTCGGCTTTGCTCGGTCCAAACAGCCGGATTTCTTCACTACAGTGGGGACAGAGAGTATAGCTCATGTTCTCCACCAGGCCAATCATGGGAATACCCACTTTTTCGACCATTTTCACCGCTTTCCCCACGATCATGGTAGCTAAATCCTGGGGCGTGGACACCATAATCACGCCCGTTACCGGCAGCGATTGCAACACCGTCAAAGCAGCGTCACTGGTCCCGGGCGGCAAGTCCACCACCAAAAAGTCCAATTCACCCCAAACCACATCCGTCCAGAACTGCTTGATAGCCGCACCGATTAGAGGACCGCGCCAAACCACCGGTTCCGTTTCTTCCGGCAGCAATAAATTCAGGGACATGACCTTGATCCCCAAGGAACTCGTAACCGGCAGCAATCCTTTTTCATCCATGTCCGGCTTCCCCGTCAGTCCAAAAAGCCTGGGAATGCTGGGGCCCGTAATATCGGCGTCCAGGATCCCAACTTGGTACCCGGCTTTGGCCAGGTTGCTGGCCAGCAATGCCGAGACGGTGGATTTGCCCACTCCTCCTTTACCGCTCATCACCGCCACCAGGTGTTTTACCTGGTTAAAAGGACTGCTCTCCACTTTCGTTGAGGCGCTTTCCGGTCGGGAGCTGCAACTGGCAGCGGAGCTACAGCCGGAACAAACCTCGTCTTGGCCGCATTCTTTATTTGTCATAAATAATCCCTCCTACCGGATCCAGAAGCTGTGTATGATGCCTTAACCATTGTATCCCAACCGCCATTTCTTTCGCAAGGGCACAAAAGACTGCCCGGTTTTATTTTCTCCAAAATGCCCGCAGCTTTTCCAAATCCTGCGGCCCCCCTGAGGTGAACCATTGCACCGGTTCTTGCTTAACCGGGGCCAACCCGGGCCTTTCTAATCCATGCAGTTGGAGGACTCGCTTCAATTGTTTCGCCGTTCCTTCATTGCCGTCAATCACGAGGGTGTCCTCCGGAAAAAACCCGGCGATGGCCTTCCGGGCAAAAATGTAATGGGTGCATCCCAACACCACCACGCCTACCCGCTCCGTCTCCACGGAGGCAAACATGTGCCGCAAGAAACTGCCGATTCTTTCACCCTCCGTTTCCCCGGCTTCGATCAATTCCACCAAGCCGGGACAAGGCAAGGAAATGATGCCGGCTCCCTGCCCATACCTGGCCAGCAAAGCTTGAAACTTTTCCTCTCTTAGAGTCATTGGAGTCGCCATCACCAACACCGCCTTCCCGTTGGCTTGGGCCACGGCGGGCTTTAAAGCAGGCTCCATACCTATAATGGGAACGGGAAACCTTTCGCGCAAAAGCTTTACCGCCGCGCTGGTCGCCGTGTTGCAGGCCACAACCAGGGCTTTGGCTCCTTTTTCTACCACCAAGAAATCGGCAATCCGAAGAGACAACTCGGCTACCTGGGCCTTGGTTTTGGTTCCGTAAGGTGCATTCGCCGTGTCTGCATAGTACAAAAAACGCTCCCGGGGCAAGTGACGAACCAGAGCTTGCAGGACACTGACACCGCCGACACCGGAATCAAAAACCCCAACGGGTCTCTCCCTATCATCCATGGAAACTAACCACCTTTAACACCACATTCTGGCAAGAAATGTCATTACAACATCTAATTATAACAAACCTCACTCCTTTCGGAAACATAACCATCCATTTTCCTTCCGGCAGCGCCCAGCCGTGCCGGAGCAGCATCCCAATAGCCTCATTTGACAACTTTAATTATCTCGATGATCGATTACTAATAAGAAACCTAATCCAAACACAAGAAATTCCATCATTTATTCAGACAAACCCCTATGTAATTAAAATGTTATGTTTTCGCAAGCTTTTATTAGCAGGTTTTTTCGTCTTTGTGTTGAATTTAACGAAAATAGCAAGCTTCATTTTTGTTAAAATTCAAGTGCTATTTATTGGTAATATATCGTTTCATTTTTGCTAAAGTTAGTTACCAAATGCACTAATGAAACTGATTATCCGCCAGGTGCCACACTGCCGCCGGGTATCGCTCAATTAGTAATCTTGTCAATTTTTTGACTCTGCCGTTGACCTGCCTGTTCCCCGTAACGGGAATTTACGGTAAGGAGGTGATGAAATCTTTCCGAAACGTGTCCAACCGGGGGGAACGAAAGGCGGGTAAAAACATATTACTGGCATATCCAGCTACAGATACTTCTTATCTGTTTTCTGGATCTAGACACACGACTATGCTCCCTTTTTCTCAAAGCTATATGCCTGTTGTCCATGCATTTGGGTTCAACGGGCAGCAGCCTTGAAGTAGTATCAAGGAGGAGGCGTTCTTTATGTCTGACCAAAGTAAACCCCTCACCAAAATCTCCTTACTATCCACCGAAGACTGGTGGGCAGCCTGGTTGGGGTTATTCATCTTCGCTTTAGGCTTAGGCCCCATCTTCGGCAAAGATTTATTGGGATGGGTCGTTAAAGACAATACCTGGATCGACATTTCTAAATCCATTGCTCCGATATCTGCTAATTATCAAGGCATGTCCGGTATCACTTCTCTTTTTCTCACCTACCTGTTTCTGTTAGCTATCACGTGCTGTGGAACGTATGTCATGGGCGGCAACGTGAAAAGGTTTGCCGGGGGCTTCACCATTATTTTTGCCATTACGTACTTGTGCATCATTCTTGGTAAATATGCTTACATCGCCGCCACCCCCGACAAGCTGGACCGTTACGGGATCTCCTGGGCCCTCGGGATGGGAGATATGGGTTATATTTTCGCCATGATCATCGGCCTAATTATCGGCAATTTCTTCCTGGGCGCCGCCGATTACCTGAAGACGGCTGCCAGGCCCGAATGGTACATTAAAACAGGGATTGTGATTTTGGGTGCTTCCATTGCAGTGAAGACTCTCAGCGCCATGGGACTTGCTTCCACGGTTATCATCCGGGGCCTCTGTGCCGTGGTGGAAGCCTATCTGGTCTACTGGGCCGTGGTTTACTACATTGCCCGTAAATGGTTTAAGTTCACGCCGGAATGGGCGGCCCCGTTGGCCTCAGGTATCTCCATCTGCGGCGTGTCCGCAGCCATTGCTACCGGCGCAGCCATCCGTTCACGCCCCGTCATACCCGTTATTCTGTCTGCAGTAATCATTGTGTTTGTGGCCTTGGAATTGCTCTTCTTGCCATGGCTGGCTCAAGTGTTGTTGTGGAAAGAACCGATGGTAGCCGGCGCTTGGATGGGGCTGGCGGTAAAAAGTGACGGCGGAGCTATCGCCAGCGGCGCCATAACGGATTCCCTAGTCCGTGCCAAAGCCCTGAAAGAACTGGGAATCAACTGGGAAGAAGGCTGGATGCTGATGGCCACCACCACCACGAAAGTATTCATCGACATTTTTATCGGTGTATGGGCTTTCATCCTGGCCGTCATCTGGTCTGTGTTTAATATTGGTAAGAAGTCGAAGGACAGCGCCGGCAAATCCCAAGTTAAGGCCAGCGAAATCTGGGACCGGTTCCCCAAATTCATCATTGGGTTTGTGCTCACTTTCCTAATTATTCTGCTGCTGGGACTGTCTAATCCGGACATCGTCGGTGCAGCCGAAACCGGCACCGGTCACGCCAATGCGTTGAGAAGCATCTTCTTCGGTTTGTGCTTCTTCTCCATCGGTTTAGTAACCAACGTCCGCAAATTGTGGCAAGAAGGAATGGGCCGCATTGTGGCAGTTTACGCCGTAGCTCTGTTCGGCTTCATTCTCTGGGTAGGACTGCTGATTTCTTGGATCTTCTACCACGGCATCTACCCGCCTACCGTCTAATTAAATAGATTTGTTTTCCCTATTTCGCTACTAAACAAAACAGGCAGACAAGGAGGTTGAACATATGGCCAAGCTGGAACCCAATCCCGTCCAAACCACACCTGCCGCTGACGAGTTCGAACAAGAGTGGTTCGATTTGCTACCCATTGAAAAGAAATTAATCGGCTATTCCCTGGCTTTGGGTATTACGCTCTTGACCATTTTCGTGCTGGTGTTCCGGGTACTTCCAAATATGTAATTAATCCGGCCCAGGGAAGGAAGTGCCGGTTCAAACTACTGGCCGGGGTAAGCCTTAAAGCCTGAGACGATTATCATTCCTGACAATTTCCTGAGCATAACATGACACCGGCAAAACCCGGGAGCCGGGAGGAGCATTCTTCCCGGCTCTTTTCATTGGAGTGACGCTCGCAAGTCAGTTCAATCTACAGCGCCCTCAAGTTTCTTAGCCTGACCCAAATTCGTAACATTTAGGCAATAAAAGTATCAATGATTTGCAATCAATCTTAGCAGGTTTTTTGCAGCCCGTGGCAAAACTTATTTATAAAAAAATCGTGTTAATAAATAGCTTAACTAGTTTTCATTCTTACTAATTTAAACCATAAACTTGTGAAAGTTCACTCGTTCTCTGAGCTAATTATGTTATGCTTGCTGATTGGCATCCTGTCTCTTACAAACATATTGTAGGGTGGGTGCTGAAAAAACTCATGAAACTGGGAGAGGGGGGATAGTCTCCGGCAGTCTGAGTCTTCTGATGGTGGAACCTGTAACTTGCAAACAAGTCAACGGAGGTGTGAAGCATGTCCCAACCGAGTATTGCTGGTAACGAAAAGCGGGGTATCAACTGGTCTCCTCTATGGAAACTGGAAGACTGGTGGGCTGTGTGGTTTGGCTTTTTCGGCATTCTTTTGGCCGCCGCCGGAATCCTTACCAAAGTAGCTAAATTCAGCAGTTGGAGTGCCTTGGGCGAAGCCTTCCCCGAAGGCGTATGGCTCAGGCTGCTTGTCTTGCTGGTAGGAATGCTGGTGGTCTTCGCTATTGGCGTCAAATGCATGGGGCAAGATGCCGGCAAATTCGCAACCGCCTTCCCCGTCCTGTTCATCCTGGCAGCCCTGGCTGAACTATGTGCCGCCAATAAGCTAGCCAAAGCGTACAACTTGGAAACCGCTCTTTGGGGTTTGATCATCGGTCTATTAATCAGTAATACCGTCAAGACCCCTGCGTGGCTGAAACCGGCAGTTAAGACGGAAATGTACATTAAGACCGGTTTGGTGTTCTTAGGCTGCGAAATCCTATTCAACAGAATTCTCGCGCTAGGTCTTCCCGGACTAATTGTAGCTTGGGTTGTTACACCTATTGTTGTTTTGGTCATGTTCTGGTTTGGTGACAAGATTCTCAAGATGGAGAGCAAGGAATTTAACATTACTCTTACCTGCGCCACCTCCGTCTGCGGTGTTTCCGCTGCCATTGCCGCAGGAGCAGCCAGCGGCGCTAAGAAGGACGAAGTAGGGGTTGCTATCACCATTTCCCTGTTATTCACCGTACTAATGATGGTATTCATGCCTGCTTTCATTCTTCTAGTCGGATTAGACCCTGATGTCGGCGCGGCTTGGATGGGTGGAACCATCGACTCGACCGGTGCCGTGGTAGCCGCCGGTGCATTCCTCGGTCAAAGAGGCTTGGAGATTTCTTCCGTCGTGAAAATGATTCAGAACGTCATGATCGGCATTTTAGCTTTCTTCATTGCTATTATCTGGGTCACCAAATTCGGCCGTAAGGAGAGCAGCCAGCACGCCAGTGCTAAGGAAATCTGGATCAGGTTCCCCAAATTCATCCTTGGTTTTGTCGGTGCCTCCCTGTTATTCTCCTTCGTATTCATCCCCACCGTCGGAGAAGCTGCCGTCGACGGCTACCTGTCCGTAACCAAGACCTTAAGGGGATGGTGCTTCGCACTAGCCTTTGTCAGCATCGGACTTGATTCTAACTTCAAAGAACTGGCCGGTCACGTCAAAGGCGGCAAACCCTTAATCCTTTATATTGTAGGCCAATCTTTCAACTTAGCTCTTACTCTGCTGATGGCCTGGCTCTGCTTCGGCGGAATTCTGTTCCCCAAGACATTCTAGGGATGATGCATAAAACTAAAGCACCAGCCGGAACGGCTGGTGCTTCCTTTCTAGGAGGTGACCGGTATTAACAACAGGAAAGCATTAACACCCCTCATTGTAGGGATCATCTTACTCCTCGTCTTCCTGGTTGATCTATTCATCTTTCGCTTTGTCACCGGCCGGCCCTTAGGCCTCGCCCCCAGCGATTTGTCCTCCGGGCCTAACATCAGCGTAAACGCCCAAGCGGCTCCCGTAGCCGCCGGCTGGGTCACTCCCGGTGAGCCGTTCGTGCTGGTACCCCCCATGTCCTTTCAACCAGTAGACAATCACGGCACCGGCAGCATCAGTGCCATCGGGTACGGGCGAGCCAACAACTCTTTATATCTTAAGATTCGCCTGCATGAAAGCCTGGATATGAGCTTAAAGAAAGGATGGGGCAAAGCTTTCCAGCTCCTTGACTCAAAAGGCAGCAGTTATCTTTACGATTCCTACTCTTTACCGGCCGGGGTACATCTATACGATCCCCTGGTGGACCTACCGGACGATTTGAGAGCTAACCTTACCGTTTTGACCGGTGGTTACAAAGATCTATATCTCTGTTTTCCGGAGTTTCCCGCCGCCGCCGAACCGGTGCAGTTGAGGCTCATTGAGGCATTTCAGGGAAACAGCCCTGCCAACCCCGGCATTATCTATCATGATATCGCTCTTACTCCTGCCGGTTCGGCCCTGAATACGGAAGCGGTGATGGCGTTGGACAGCCTGGAACTGGATTTGACATCACTCCCACCCTTATCCTTGGCCGACCAGGAGTTGGAGATAACCTTCAAAGAATTACGGCTGGATGAGCAGTTGTTTCCCCGGCTGACCCTGGATGTCGCCCCGCAAACCTCAGGTGCCTACTTGTTAGACAGCCTGCTCATCGATGAAACGGGACAGAATTACACCATGCTGCAGCTGGATGAAGCCGTTCCTTTGGACCGGCAGCAGGTACAACTGCTGTACGAGCGATTGCCCGAGCACGTTCAAATTAAGCAGGTGTGGTTTAAACTGTCTATAGACAACACCGAGTACGAATTAATTGCGGAAATCTAAGGGGGCTGTTGCACGAACAGCCCCAGTCTTTTTCAGGCATTCGACTATGCAAGTAAGAGGTATCAACAAAACACGTCGAATTAAAGAGCCTTGGCAAACTCATCCTGCCTTGCTCATGCAGTCTGACCTAGAGTGATGCTTCGCGGTCTGGCACCCGGCGTTTTTCCGGACAGGAATCCCGCTTTCGCTCTAGGCGGGATCTTTTTTGTGTTCTTCCATTTCGGTAAAGGAAAAAGACGGCGAGCCACATCCGAGACTTTCTCCCCCTTCCATAAATCCTTGTTTGTCCCGGACCGCCGCCTGTGCTTGCTTAACTCCCTTAAGGTCACCACCTTAGTGCCTTTTGCAGCCAGCCGCACACACTCTTGGCAACGTTTGCCACCTGAAAGTAACGGCCGTCTTCCGGCACCAGTACATCTCCCCGGGACACATTATCTGAAGCCATCAGGGCGGAAAGATCGGTAGTGGGCGAAACAGTAATGACCGCCATCGGAATACTTCCATTCCAGAAACAGCATCTCGGTGGTTAATAGCATTATATGCGCCCATGCCATTTCCTGCCACTTGCAGCGACAAGAGCGCTGCTTGTTACCGCCTCCGGGGGATAAAAAAACAGCCACCTGGGAAAAGGCAGCTACCTCTAAGTAAAAAGACAAAAGGATGGAATTACCTGTTTCGTAAACAGCTTGGAGCCGCCAATCGCAGCGGCGGCTATGTCGACATATCACCTGATCGTAACGGGTGGAACATAACTGCCCCTGACAGTAAAAAGACGGCAGCCGGAATCTTCCAGTTGCCGTCTTTTGCTCTCCTTTTTTACTCTTCATCCAAGAACTCCAGGAAAGGTCTATCCAAATCCGCCAGGGCATTGACCATGATTTCTACTAAGCCGGTATAATGCAGGTTATACTTGTTGGTGGCATCATAATACTCAAAGATATCCCGGATGGTCCCCTTGCAGTTGGAGCACGGGGCGCAAACTACTTTAAGCACCTCAGGATTACCGGCATCCTCGCCAAAAGCCTCAAGGATTTGCTTAAACTTCATCCTGGCACTGACCTTATTGCGGAAGTCGCTGAAATTCATGGAGTTCATGATGGCAAAGCCGCTGCCGCCCCCGCAGCAATAATTGTGCACCCCGTGGGGGGTCATTTCCCTGAAGCCGGGAGCAATGGCTTTAAGTATCTCCCGCTGGGGCTGCACAATCCCCATGGACCGCACCACGTTACAGGGATCGTGCAGGGTCACCGGAAAGTTGTTCTTGCTGGGATCCAGCTTCAGGCGTTTATCCTTGACCAGTTCCCACAAAAGGGGCAAGCAGCTTTCCCTGGGAATGTAGTTTTGGGACGTCACGATCCGGTCCATGCTCACGGCGGCGGCCCGGTGGGCGTGGCCGCATTCCCCGATCACAATGCGCTTCACACCCAGTTCTTTAGCCGCCTTAAATTGTGCCTCCGCTATCCTGCGCGCCATCACATCATCATACCAGACCCCGTAGTTCACACTGTCATAGCCAATTAAATCGCTGCTTAAAGTCCAGTCCAGGCCTGCTTCTTCAAATAAGATGGCAAAAGCGGCAGGGTTTTCGGGCCAGGCCATGAATTCCCCGGCATTGTGCACCAGCAGTATGTCTGCACCCTTCTTGTCAACGGGAAACTTGATTTTCTTGCCTGTTTTTTCTTCAATATCTTCCTCGATGAACTCCAGCATGTCCAGCAAGGCCGGCTTGGTCAGCCCCGTGGAGGAGCCCGTTTGCAATTGCAGCATGGTACCCTTCTCATGCAGGGGTTTGGGTGCGATGCCCAGTTCCATGCTCATGATTTTTCTAATTTCCCTGGCGATCAAGGCATTGTCCAACCCCAGGGGACAAGCCTGGGCACAGCGGCGGCACAGATTACAGCGGTAAGCCAATTCCGCCAACCGGGCCATCCCTTCCCAGTTCAGTTCCATGTCGGCACCGACCAAAGGCCCCAACAACTTTCCTCCGGTAGTGCAGTATTTTTTTATCAATTTTCGCAAAACTTCAGAACGGAAGATGGGTCGATACAGTTCATTGCGGCCGCTGGCCAAAAAAACGTGGCAAGCGTCGGAGCACGTGTTACACTTGGCGCAGTATTCCAGGGACAACAAGGCCGGCTGCAGCCAGTTCTTATTGGTTTCTTCCGACAACAGTTTTTCCATACCCCGCAAAAATGCCTGAACCTGTTTCTCTTCTTCCCCTTTGTCAGCAGGCCGTACCAAGGTGTCAATGCCGACAAATCCATCCAAAGAAGCGCAGTGTTTTTCGCACCAGGTATCCTTCACAGGCATGAAAGGCGGTTCCAGGTCCGGGGCATCATACGGATGCGGCAGCGGCATTAACTCTGCTTCATTCAGTTTGACCAGTTGTCCTTCTTTACGAGATAGATCCTTAGGATGAATCAAGCTCATCGTCTTCCTCCCTTCTACTGCCCCGAAGCTTGACTAGACGGCGGCTTAATATGAGGCGCAGACCAAGTAGTACTTGGCTTCTGTTTCTGCCCTTCTTCCACAGCCTTCATGATGGCGGAATCGGGCAGGTTTGGTTCATTGTCCCACAGAACCTTGTGGAAGGAAAAGTACTTTCCTACATAGTGACTCATTTTAGAAACAGGAATGTAAATCAAGAGGCAGCCCAACAGCACCACATGCCAAATCACCAGGCCTTCCATCGCCAGCGGTTCAAATCTTAAGAGGGCCGCTGCCATTTGCCTGGCCCCGTCAAACACCGGATCGCCGGACCACAACACTAAACCGGTAACCGCCACGACGAAAATAAACAACAGGTTAAAATAATCCTGCGGGTTGGAATAAATGCGCAGTGAGGCATCTCCCAAGCGCTTGAAGAATAAGGACAGGGAACCGAAAGCCACAAGCACACCCCCGGCCCCGCCGCACAGGCACGTGAGGTAAAATAATAAACTGGGCCAGATCCCATTGCCCGCGGCTACCTCTACCCCTGAATTGACCGTAAGCCCGCCTAGGAATAGCAACAGGGCCCAAGCAATTAACAAATAAATGCCGAGGTGCATTGCATAAGACAGCCACCAGAGAGGTCTCTGGTTGTCAAACAGCTTTTTGATAAAGAGCATCTCCTTGAGCATATCCACCAATTCGCCCATGAAAGATGTCTCCCTGGGTTTTTGCCACCAGAGATGCTCTTCATAGTAGGAACCCCCGTATTCACCCCTGCCTTTTTCCTTCGGCACCGGGTACAATTCCCACCTGGTGTGCATGGGCATTTTGGCGTACTTGAAGGCCTTCCCCAAGGAAAGCACAATGAAGCCTACGACAGCCAAGCAAATGAAAGCTTCCAATACCAAGTCAACTATCCCCCTCCTATTTAAGATCCCTCGAGAAATCCAGCCGGTAAATAGGAACATCACCCTGGGCTGTTTTCTTATTTTTGTACCAGCGAGCCAAGGTCACAAAATTGGCGGCCCATTCTTTCGCCCCTAAAGCATGGAGATGATTGTAAGAAGCGAACACGTTCTTATAAAGTAACCCGTCATGCTGCCCGTCAATGCCATGGCCGCGGCGGACGCGATAAACCAATCCGGTTCCGGGAGGCAGCTCCAGATTTACCATGCGTGTGTGAAAGAACTCATGCCCCCTGACGACCGTCCCTAGGGAAACCAGCGGGTTGGGCTGTGCCACTTCTAACAAGGTATAGCCGTGACCCACGGGCTTTTCTTCCTTCACACCGTCAAAAGGCAAAAGACCTACCATGGGATACCGGACACCATCGACGCAAATACTCCGGCCCAGAAAAGTCATGCCGCCGCATTCCGCATAAATGGGGAGACCCGCCTCAGCTTTCTCCCTGACAGACTCCATGAAGCTCTTATTCATGTTCAACGCCTGGCCATACTCCTCCGGAAACCCTCCACCAATCAGCAGGGCGTCAACATCGGGCAACCCTTCATCATGCAAGCTGTTGATAAACTCCAGTCTTGCTCCCGCCTGAACTAATGCTTCCAGGTTTTCCGGGTAATAGAAGGAAAACACCTGGTCTCTTACAACACCGATAGTCACCGAAGGAGATCCTTCCTCCACGGGCGGCAGGCCGTCATCCATTGTTAAGGGAGGAGCGCCGTTGGCCAGAGCCATGATAGCGTCTAAATCCATATTCTCCATGATCAGTCCTGTAGCTGTCTGGAACAGCCTGGCCAACTCTTCATTTTCCGATGCAGGTATCAAGCCCAGGTGCCGGTTCGGGATGCGAATGCCGCTGTTCTTTGGGACTACCCCTAAGACCGGTAAACCGCAGTAGTCCCGGATACAATCCTCCAACATCTTGCGATGCCTGCTCCTGGCCACATGGTTCAAGATGACGCCGGCAATATTGACCTCCGGGTCAAAGTGCTGGAATCCCATCACCATGGCCGCGGCACTCCTGGTCATCCGGCGGCAATCAATCACCAGGATCACCGGTGCCCGGAGCTTTTTCGCCAGCTGGGCCGTACTGCCGCTGCCTTCCCGGTCCAAACCGTCGTACAACCCCATGTTTCCTTCCACGATGGCAATATCAGCGCCTCGGCTCGCTGTAATGAAGCTCCCGAGCAGGGTCTCATCATCCATCAGGTAGCAGTCTAAGTTACGGCACGTATTCCGGGCCATTACCGACAGCCAGCTGGGATCGATAAAATCGGGACCCTTTTTGAAAGGCTGGACTTTAATCCCTTTCGCCGTTAAAGCACCGAGCAGCCCTAATGTAACTGTGGTCTTTCCCGACTGGCCATGCGGAGCAGCTATCACTAGACGCGGAATTCTCATCGCTTGTGTCATTGGCATCCCTCTCCCAATTTAAAATCAACCTGCTTTAATCTGATACCAGCATCTCCTTTGGCAATGCGTACACTCCTCCTTCGAGGGATAAGACATCGGTGAAGCCCGCCCCCAGGAGGATGCGTTGAGCTTCGTAAGCCCTGGTCCCTAACTCGCAGAAGGTAATGATCTTCTTATCCTTTGGCACTTCCGCCAACCTTTGATGCAACTCATAAAGTGGTATGTGCAGCTTTTGTTCCACTGCCAGCACCCGGTCTGCCGCTTCACCGGGGGTGCGGACGTCTAAAATCAGGACATGGGGGTCGTTCTCCAGCAGGGACTGGAATTCTTTAACGTCAACCCCTTTTAAAATCCCTTGGCATTTATTCCGCAGCGTATTGACGGCATGCAGGCCCAGATCAATGGGCGTCGCAAAAGGAGGCGCGTATCCCAAGTCCAAAGCGGCAATTTGGTCCAGGGTGGCGCCTAACTGCATGGCGGTACTCAAGACATCCAGTCTCTTGATGACCTCGCCGGGACCCACCCCTTGCGCTCCCAAAAGCTTGTGGGTCTCCGCACAGGCAATGAGTTTGATGATACCGTTGCCGTGCAGCGGGTGATAATGAGCCGCATCCACCCCGGCGGTGAAACTGGTGATGACTGAGTATCCCAGTTCCATGGCTTCCTTTTCCGTTAAACCTGTCTTGCCGCCGTTTAATTCAAACACCTGGAAAACACCGGTTCCCATAATGCCCGGGAAAGTTTCTCGGAGCCCGGCCAAATTACTGCCGACTACCCGGCCTTGCTTGTTGGCGGTGGAAGCCAGAGGAACGTACACCGGCTTCCCGCTGAGCAAGTGCCTGTTTTCCACACAATCCCCTGCAGCGTAGATATGCGGATCACTGGTGCTGAGGTACTCATTCACTTGAATGGCTCCCGTCGGACCTATAGCTAGACCTGCCCCTTGGGCCAGTGCCACGTTAGGCCTCACACCGCAGGCCAGGATGACTAAATCGGCCTCCAGCCGCTCCTGGGATAAGATCACACACTTCTCACCTGCCGAGCCTGCCTCAATGCCTAACACGGTTTCACCGGTACGGACTTCCACCCGGTTCATCTCCATTTCCCGGCTGACAAAAGACGCCATTTCCGGGTCCAAGAGGCCCGGCAACAGCTGGTTCTCTTTTTCAACCAGCACCACACGCCGCTTGGCACCGGCCAGGGCCGCAGCTACCTCAATACCAATCAGGCCGCCGCCAATCACTACGATCCGGTGGGCACCCTGCTTCAGCTTTTCCCGTACCAGCAGGGCATCATCGGGGTGGTGCAGCACGATAACCCCTTCCAAGTTCACCCCCGGGATCGGCGGGATCACCGGTTTCGCGCCGGTGGCCAGCACCAGCTGGTCATAGTTTATTTTAAAGGTCTTATTGTTTTCCAAATCAAAGAGGGAAACTTCCTTGTTCACCGGGTCAATGTCCTCAGCTAAAGTGCGCACCAGGAAATTAATTCTCTTTTCATTGCGAAAATAGTTGACATCTCTTTTCATGCCGTAAGCAGTCGAAGTCAAGGGGGCCAACCCGGCTACCATCCCTTGCAGCAGGAGGGGCAACCCGCAGCTGCCGTAAGAAATAAGACTCCCCTTGTCAATCACCGTAATCTCGGCCTCAGGCAACAAACGCCTGGCCCTGGCTGCCGCTTTTGGCCCGGCGGCTACTCCGCCGATCACAACTATTCTCTGTTTTTCCTGCACTGCGGCACCCCCTTTGTTACAAAATTTTGGTAGAGGGAACCGTGATCACGATTCCCTCTAACCCGTTTTGGAGCAATAGTCGATTATACGCATCCCGTGGGCTTCGGTAAGCCGGCGATTTTACAAGCACCCTTGGCAGGTCCGCTGGGGAACAAATCATAAATCTGATTGAGTTTGAACCCCGTATCTTTGCACAGCTTGCGTACCATCGGAGCAATGCCGAACTGCTTGTAATAATCGTTCAGGTAACGGATCACTTTCCAGTGTTCTTCCGTCAGTTCCTCGATACCCTCGGTCTTAGCTAAGAACTCCGCCAGCTCCTCATTCCACAACGACGGATCTGTAATGAAACCATCCTCGTCTACCTCAATCTGCTGTCCTTTGTACTCAATGAACGGCAATGCCAGCACCTCCTCATAATATTGAAAGTTATAATTCTTGCACTGTAACTGCACCGGTGGTGCAGACTTCCACGCAGGACTCACAGCCCAGGCATTCGTTTTCCGTTACGACAGCTACCCCGTCATCTAGTTCCAATACCCCGTTCGGGCAGTTATCAACACATTCACCGCAACCTGAGCACTTGTCAGCATCAACGTTTACCAGATACATGTTTGTCACCCTTCCTTTTTGGGGCAGCAAGCCCTCCGCCGGGGAAGGCTTGCCGTCCCGGCGGAATTATTTTAGTTTCACGTAAGAAGTGCCTAGATAGAGAAATTCCACCAAGTCTTCTTTAGCTAGTTCTTTGACCACTGCATCCACATCACGCTTTTTCTCCCCTAATGCGTCAGCAATATCACGGCTCTTGGCTTTATCCACGGTCTGCAAATATTGCAAGATCCTTTCCCGCAGGTCAGACATTTAATTCACCCCCTACCAGCGGAACTGGGTCGTGGTACGGAAGGTCGGCACTGAGAAGATGAAATCGTCAATATGCTTATCCGTAAACGGTATACCGGTCTTCTTGAAGAAGTTCTCCCAGCCGATCCGGGCGATCCATTCACCTACGCGCTCGCCTTTCCTTGCATCCTTAATCCAAACCTCCACAATGTTCCTGACCGCTTCCACCACTTCAGGCCAGCGCGGCGGGTTGTTCGGGAGGTAAGGAATGGCCAGCCTGGAGAAGGACGGTGTGGACCTGGCGTTGGAGACTTTTCCACCCACCAGAATGGCGATACCGTCGTTTTCCGGATCCAGGATCTGCATGGACGGGCACATGGTGTAGCAGTTGCCGCAGTACATGCATCTTTCCTCGTTCACCTTCACACTCTTGTTCTTCGGGTCCGGACGAATGGCGGCGGTGGGACAAGCTGCGATGACGTTCGGGATCTCACAGGTTTTCGCCAGGTTTTCATGGTCAATCCGCGGCGGTGTCCGGTGTACGCCTAAAATGGCGATGTCGGAGCAGTGCACGGCACCACACATGTTCAAGCAGCAAGCCAAGGCGATTCTTAACTTGGCCGGCAGGTCCATATGGGTGAAGTGTTCATACAGGTCATCCATGACGGCCTTCACGATTCCGGAAGCATCGGTAGCCGGGGTGTGGCAGTGAATCCAGCCCTGGGTATGAACAATGTTGCTCATGGAGTTGCCGGTACCGCCCACCGGATAACCTTTTTCTTTCAGCTCAGCCAGCAGCGGTTCCAGTTGGCCCTTGTCGGAAACCAGGAACTCCACGTTATGACGGCTGGTGAAACGCAGGTACCCGCCGCAGTAGCGGTCGGCAATGTCACAAATAGCTCTAATCCAGTCGATACTGACCAGCCTGGGGGAGCCGACTCTGACGCTGTAAAGCTCGTCACCGCTTTCCGCCACGTGCTTCAGTACCCCCGGCTTAACGATTTCATGGTATGCCCACTTGCCGTAGTTATCCTTGATTACCGGAGGAAGGAAATTTCTATAATCCGGAGGCCCGATATCGGTTTTCCCAGTCACATTAGCCATAGCTGTCACTCCTTTGATCTTAATTGTATCTTGTGATTTCTTTCTTATTTCTTGTCCTCAAAATCCTCATCCCGCCAGAAGATATACGGGTTGGCCCTGGGCTGGTAAACCATTTGCGGAACGGGCGGCAGTCCGACACCCCGCAGGAACTCACCCATGCCTTTACGGTAAATCAGCTCGCCAATCCGCTCCCGCATCTTGCCGTGCTCATCCCACCATTCCCAGATCCTCTCCAGGAGGTCTTTCAGTTCTTGGTAGGGAGGCTCCATCTTCATGAAGGGCACGATAACCCAGGACAGGAAAGCAGATTGGACAATGGTAGCTTTACCCCCGATAAGGATGGTGGCGCCTCTCTCTTTACCAATCTTGATGGCTTTGGACATCTTATTGACACAGTGCATGCACCGGACGCAGTCCTCGGCTTTGAAGACCAGTTCCTGCTTGCTTTCATCGTAAGTCAAAGCTTTCGTCGGGCAGTAATCAGTTACTTCTTCTCTAATGTTGAACCCGTTGTTGGCGTATTTCTTCACTTCTTCCTGGTTAATGATTAAGTCGTCCCGCCAAGTACCGATAATGGACAGGTCGGACCTGGCAATGGAAGCTACACAGTCATTGGGACAGCCTGCAATCTTGATTTTGAACTTGTAAGGCCACATGGGGCGGTGAATCTCATCCTGGTACGTCAGGGTCAAATCATGGCAGAGATCCAGGTTGTCAAAGCAAGCGAACTCGCAGCGAGCGGGACCGACACAGGTACTGGGGGTTCTTAAATCGGATCCGGAACCGCCCAAATCCCAGCCGTTGGCACTCAGCTCGTCAAAGCAGGGCTGCAGTTCTTCCGTCTTGGTACCCAACAGGATCATATCGCCGGTGGAACCGTGGAGGTTCGTTAAGCCGCTGCCTCTACGCTCCCAAATGTCGCAAATGGTTCTTAAAGCTTCCGTGGTATAGAACCATCCGCTGGGCTGGTTCACCCGGATCGTGTGGAATTCCGCCACGCCGGGGAACTCCTCGGGCAGGTTGGTATAACGTCCGATGACACCGCCGCCGTAACCTCTTACACCAACGATACCGCCGTGTTTCCAGTGCCCGGTCTTGTCTTTATAGGACCTTTCCATCAGCCCCAGCAAGTCGGCAGCTGATTCGTTCTTGGCCGCCGCCTTCTTAATTTCAGAGACGAAACTTGGCCACGGCCCTTTCTCCAATTCATCTAACATAGGCGTCTTATGCTTTTCAGACATGTCTCCACCTCCATAATTGTTAAACTGTTTTTGTGCCTGGTTGCTCTAATGAAGAATCCTTGTCTCTATCACCCCTTTTCCACCGGAATGCCGGCGGCAATCATCTTGTCTCTAAACTCCTCTTCATATTCCTCGTAAGTATGCACATCCACCGGGTAATTCCACGGGTTGATGTGCCTTACGGCGCGGCAATTGTTAGCTAGGTTCCTGGTAGGGCTTAAGAAAATGCCACCCATGTGCATCAACTTGCTGAAGGGGAAATAGGCTACCAGGGTACTGGCCAGGAACAAGTGCACGAAGAATATACCGTCCACACCCGCCGGTATCACCGGGTGGAAAGTGACCAACCCCAGGGCCAGTTCCTTAATCGCTGTAATGTCCACCTTCGACACATACTTCATCAGGATCCCCGTGGTGGCGATACCTCCCAGCAGGAACAGCGGGAAATAGTCCGCCGTTAAAGAGATGTACTTCACCCGGGGGATCACTACTCTTCTCAGGAAAAGGAAAGTGATGGCTAGTACAATGAAGACATCGGTTAAGTAGAAGGCCTGGTATCCGAACCGGAACATGCCATCCAACCGGTCCAACCCACTGACTAAAGCCGGTACGGGTTCCGTGAAGTAGCGTAAATGACGTACTATGATGATGAAGAAGGACCAGTGAAAAACCAGACCAAACAGCCAGAGCCATTTTTCCCACCGGTAGACCAGCTTCCCGTCATGCAACTCGGCCTTTACATTCCTGAAGAGGGAGCGAAAACACAGCACCTCCAGCGCCATCCGGCCAATCACACCCGCTTTAGTAAAGGGGCTGTCCAGTTTACTGTCTTTGACCCAGTCCAGGGATCTCTGCTGCCCTCCCGTCAACACAATGTTAAAGGGAACGGGAGTAGAAGCCCACCGGACAATCCGGTAGATAAAGCCGACCACAAACACCGCCACGGCCAGGTAGGGAATGACGACGCCGAACAGGAAAGTGCCCCCGGCTGCCACCCCGGCGATTGGCAGTAAAACCAGTACGATAGTAACGATGAGCGAGGTCCAAAGAGCCATCCGCGGTTCACCTCCTTAAAATTCCACTTCCTCTTTAACGCCCACGGCAATCTTATACAGCAAGGTCAGTACCAGCAGCCCCAATGCCCAGATCCCGACGGTAATCATGATCTCGGGCCAGGTGGGGAAGTATTCCACCACGTGACCAAAGGGATTGGGGATAAAACCGGCTACTACCAAGCCCAGTCCCTTTTCTAAAAACATGGCCACAAAAGTCGCCGCGCAGGCTAGCTTCAAAGTGCTTTCATTCTTTCGCGTCGCCGGATTCAAGAGCAGGATTAAAGCCATTACTGCCAAAACCACAAAGGTCCACATGAAGGGTACTAACCCGGCATGCCCCTCCAGCCCGGCAAACAGGTACACCAAGCTGTGCATGTGTCCCGGTACCTGACTGTAAAAGGCCGTGAAAAATTCCAGACCGATAAAGAACAAGCTGATGGTCAGAGCATAAGTCATAATGACGGCTAATTTCTGCAGCCCCTCTTTAGCCACATCCACCCGGCTGAACTTTTTGATCACGAAGATGAGAAGTATCAACAGGGCCGGGCCCGAGGCAAAGGCCGACGCTAAGAACCGCGCCCCCATTAGGGCCGTCAACCAGTATCCTCTCCCGGGCAGCCCGGCATAGAGGAATGCGGTGACGGTGTGGATGCTGACGGCCCAGGGAATGGAAATGTAGATTAAAGTTTTTACCCATTTGGCCGGCGGCACCCCGCCTCGCTCAGCTTCCAGGACATTCCAGCCGATGATCAGGTTCAGCAGGAGATACCCGTTTAAAACCACCATGTCCCAGAACAAGATGGAGTTCGGCGTCGGGTGGAAAATCATATTGAACAACCGGGCCGGTTTCCCCAAATCCACGATCACAAACAGCAGGCACATCAACACCGCGGCAATGGCCAAGAATTCACCGAAGATGGTAATCGGTCCAAAGGATTTGTTGTGATGCAAGTAATACGGCAGCACCACGGTGACCGCTGAAGCAGCGATACCTACGAGGAAGGTGAGCTGGGCTATATACAGTCCCCAGGACACATCCCTGCTCATGCCGGTGATGCCGAGACCTTGATTCAGCTGCACCAGGTAACACCCAAAACCCACACCGATCAGCACCAGCAAGGTTATAATCCAAGCCCAGTATTTAGGACTTCCTTTAAAGGCCTTGTCAATCATTTTCCGCCCTCCTGACTACTTGTGTACAGGTTTACACCAGGTAGTAAACCTTTGGTTTCGTGCCCAGTTCCGCCTTCCGCTGTAAGCTGAAACGACCGGCCAGTACTTGCCGTACTTCGGAACCGGGATCATTCAAGTTGCCAAAATACAAGGCCTGGTGGGGACAAACCTCCACACATATGGGCCGCTGCCCCAGGGCAATCCGCTCATCACACAAGTTGCATTTTTCCACCACACCTTTTTCCCTGGTGGGGAATGCGGGATTAGCCTCCTTGATAAAGGGCCTGGGATCGGTGAAGTTAAAGCTCCTCGCCCCGTAAGGACAAGCCGCCATGCAATACCGGCACCCGATGCAGCGATGGTAATCCATCACCGTAATACCCGACGGCGTCTGGAAGGTAGCCTTGGTCGGGCACACCCGCACACAAGGGGCATTCTCACAATGGTTGCACAGGGCCAAAACATTGCTGCTTAATAAACTCTCTTCCTTGAGCCCCTCCAGTTCCGGAAACACAGCCGTGAAAGGAGCTGACCAGATCCACTTTATCTCATTTTTGGCGCTATCCATCTCAGGCACATTGTGATGGTAATGACACGCTTTGATGCATTCCCGGCAGCCGGCCTGCTGCTTTTCCCAGCACTTGCGCACATCGATGGCCAGACCCCACTTTGCTTTCCGGTCTGAGCTAACCGGTTCTTTATCGGCCAAGGCTTGCGCCAGGGGCAAGGTGCCCAGGACCAGCGCCGTGGCCCCGCCGGCTTTTAAGAACTCACGCCGGTTTATTCTCATAATCCCACCTCCTCCGGCTCCAGGTGGCAAGTCCAGCAATCAGGCTCCACGTTGCTGTAATCATGACACCGGTCACAAAAATCAGCTTTATTGGAATGGCAATCTAAACAGGTGTTTTGCAAACTCACCGGGTAAACGGTGCCATCCCAGGCCTGGTACTCGCGCCGGCCGTCTCGAATGGCCCAGTCCCGCCAATCCTTTAAAAGCTCCATATGTTGACTGCGCATGGTTTCTACCGGCAACACGCATTTTTGCTCCGGCATCTGCAAGATGCGGGGAGTATTCAGATCCAGCTCAGGAGCCTCGGCTTGGGCGCCAAATCCCAGCCAAAAAGGCAGGGTGGCGATGACAAAAAACACCGCTAGTCCAGCCAACACCCTTCCGCCGTTATACATCGTCATTTCCCTCCTTGGCGCCCTGGGACACTAAAGGTTGCCCTCTCAGGTCAGCCTCCCGTTCTTTTTCGCCTGTCATTACCAGGGCATTGCCTACCAATTCATGGAGTCCGGACACCTGTACTCCTGGAACCCAGTAATCCATCAGGGCCGGCAGCACCGCCCGGTCCACGGCACAGATACAGCTTAACAAGTTGACATCGTATTTGTCTTTCACGTACTTGACGGCGTTGGCCCGCGGGAATCCGCCCCGCATTCTCATTTCCATCAGTTCATCGGCATTCAAGCCCGAGCCGCTGCCGCAGCAGAAGGTTTGCTCCCGGATGGTGTTGGACGGCATTTCATAGAAATGATTGCAAACATGTCTTAAGATGTACCGGGGTTCTTCCAATAATCCCATGGACCTGGCCGGGTTGCAGGAATCATGGAAGGTCACCCGCCAGTGATCATTGCGGCTGGGATCTAATTTAATCTTGTTATGCTTGATCAGGTCCGCCGTAAACTCGGCAATATGGATCATCTTGGTGGAAGCGGCATGCTCAAACCTGGTACCGGTCACCGGGGATACCGGCACTTCCAAGAAATCAGCCGGACCGTTCATAGTATCCATATACTGGTGAATGACCCGCCACATATGGCCGCATTCGCCGCCCAGGATCCATTTCACCCCGAGCCTTTTCGCCTCAGCATACATCTTGGCGTTAAGTCTTTTCATCATTTCGTGGGAGGTGAATAAACCGAAATTGCCGCCTTCCGAAGCATAAGTACTAAAGGTATAATCCAGGCCGATTTCATGGAGCAGCATGATTATGCCCATCAGGTTGTATGTACCCGGATCGGCAAAGATATCTCCGGAGGGGACAATCACCAGTACCTCCGCCCCTTTGCGGTTAAAGGTAACCTCGGGCCTAATCCCAGTTAAATCTTCGATATCATCCAAATAGAACTCAAACATATCTACCAGCCCGTGGGGCTGAATCCCCAAGTGATTACCCACCCGGTAGCAATTAGCTACGGAACTGACGATCCAGTCGATGTTCAAACCGACCAAATTCAGCAGCTCCCTCACAATCATCGTGATTTCCGCCGTGTCAATCCCGTAAGGACAGAACAAGGAACAGCGGCGGCACTCGGTGCACTGGTAGAAGTAATAGAACCATTCTTTAATCACATCTACCGTGAGTTCCCTGGCTCCCACCAGCTTGCCGAGGAGTTTCCCGGCGGCGGTAAAATTCTTCCGGTAGACGGAACGCAAGAGCTCAGCCCTGAGCACCGGCATGTTTTTCGGGTCCCCCGAACCCAGGTAGAAATGGCACTTGTCCGCACAAGCACCACAGCGGACACAAATATCCATGAAGATCTTCAGGGAACGGAAACGATCGATTCTCTCCCGTAACCCCTCCCAAATAATTTCCTGCCAGTTTTCCGGGAGCTTCCAATCCTCCTCGGCCGGCGACCACTCCCGTGGGTAGGGTAGTCCTAAAACTTCCATACTTTTAGGTTTGCTGGGATAGCTCCAGAAACCGGGTTTAAAGGTTACCGGCGTCTCCATCCAACCGGTAGCCGGGGGCTGGTAACTTACTTTGCGCAATTCGTCTGGTTTAGGCACTGATGACACTTTTATCCCTCACTTCCTTCTGCCTGGTATCCATCGCACTGCCGGAGCACCGCGTCTTGATAAATCTTGGGGATACTGTTTTTCAGTTCTTTGATGCGAATGGCGTACAGTTGCTCGCGGCAGTTGGAGTAGACTTCAAAAGCCAACAGGGTCGCTAAATCAATTCGTTCCTCGAATTCCGCCAGCTCCTGCCAGCGTATCGTCTCCCGATGAGTTTCGGCCAACAGCTCTCGCACCGGCCGCTTCAGGTAAAGCAAGAAACCTACCGCCCGCCCCGGCGGAAAATCCTGCACCGCTCTGATTTTAATGAGAGGTTCCAGGGCGGCCTTGAGCATCTCTTCACTTATTTGGGACTGGACAAGCTGGGTCCAAAGGGCTTCAATGCCCTGGCGAAAAGTATAGCCCACCGGATTATTAAACGGATCGGAATTGTTCTTGAGGAAAAGTGCCGTTTCAGAGGGATAATCAGCCAAAATCGCGTCAAACCATTTGGCCAGTATTGATTTCTGCTGGGACATTAAGAATGGGAGTATATTCACCGTTCGGCCCCCTATGTTAAAAAATAAAGGAAGCAATTGTAACCGACTGCTTTACTAATTTGCTTAAATAGTTCGCTATTCATCGCTAAAATCCTGCCTGTTTTATAAAATCAGTCAAAAAAATTTTCATTATAGATTAGTGCTCGTTAGTGTTTTTAGGTTTTTATTAAGAAAAAACAGGCTTGTGCGGGCGAAACAGCCCAACCCAAACCTGTGTTCTTGTTTAACAGGCAGATTAGCTGTTGGCTTGCAGCTCAATCGTAAACTCCGGATGCATCAGCACATCGATTTTTTCCGGCTCGATTTCCGCGACAAGCTTCCTAAAACTGGACATGGATACCCGCTCGATCATGTGGGCAATTCTTTCTTCATGATTACCATACCAGTAGTAAGCGGCCAAAATCCTTTGGATTTGCTCGATCACTTCACCTTGGGTAGGAAAATCACCAAAGCATTGGCCCAACATGGGACTTCTTCCCATTTTGCCGCCCACATACAAGCGATAGTATACACCTTCACAAAGCAAAGCCTCATTAGGGCAGGCATGCAAGCAGTCGCCGCAATCGATGCACTTTTCACGGTCATACACCACGCTGCCTAAACTATTCAGGTACAGGGCACCCTCGCGGCACTGTTTGATACAACTGCGGCACATCTTGCATTTTTCCGGGTAAAAGATGACGCGGGATACACCCACAACGCCAACATCATTAATTAATGGATGAGTGCAGCCGTTCACACAACCGGAGATGGCGATCTTCACTTTGGCCGGCATATGATCTAAATGACCCAATATACTGTCCAACTCCAAACCAATTCCTTGGGTGTCTACTTGAGCATTGGCACAACTATAACGTCCGGGGCAAGCGACAATATTGCGCACATTATTCCCGTAGGCGCTTCCGTCCCACCCGGCGCGACTCAGCAAAGCTTGGGCCTGCTCTAAAAACTTGACCGGGACACCGGGAATTTCAATGGTTTTCCTGGTAGTCAGGTGCAATCGCCCGTCACCGTAGCGCAGCGCCACTTCTCGCAAAATATCCAATTGCTCCGGGTACACTATCCCCAGCGGTACGCGCAGGCGGATGGTCACCAGGTTAGGATCTCTAGCAGACACACTTCTCATGCGCAAAACCCTCTTTCCACGCCGGAATCATTTCATTACAAAGCCAATCCCGGCATTAATAGTTGGCTTGCACTTCCTCTTTACTGGCAATGAACTTAATGTAGTCCAGTACGGATTTCTTCTTTTCCACAGGAAGTTCTTTCAACAGACTCGCTATTTCCAGTGTAATCGGGTCTGCCGGCACCTCCATTCTCCCCGGGAGACTCTTGTTGATGAGCTCCATGATATTGAGGGCTAATTCCTGCTGCCACTCCTCGGCTTCCTTAAACATTTCGATGCGATTCCGGTTTTTCTTCAGATTCACCCATTGTTCAATAGGTACAATATTCGGCGCATCGCTGTTAATCTCCTGTGGATTGGCAAGAAAATAATCAACGGACACACCCAAAGTATCTGCCAACTTCTCCAGGGTATTTAACGACGGCTGCACCTTGCCGGTCTCAATCTGCGCGATGAGACTATCGGAAATGCCTAACTGGGCAGCGAGTTTGACTTGTGTTAAGCCTTGTGCTTCCCGTAACTTTCTCACCCGTTCTCCCAGGCTGACCGGGCTATCGCCCTTTAAGAAATAAGATACGGGCTTTTCCAAGGCCTTGGCCAGTTTTTCTAAAGTTTTTAAGGACGGGCAAACATTACCTCGTTCGATCTCGCTGATATGAGTGTAAGAAATACCCGCTCTCTTGCTGCATTCCACCAGGGTGAGTCCCATTTCCTCCCTGACCTGCCTGATTTTCCGGCCGGCGGAGCTGGAGATGTATTCACCCGTTTCTCGCTCGATTTTTTCCCCTTTGGTATCGGCCAGGCTGATAAACCTCGTATCGTCTACCTCCAACACCCTGGCCAGTTGTCTTAAGGTGTTGACTCCCAAGCATCTCCGCCCGTTTTCCACATCCTCCAAACAGCTGACGGGGATATCCACTTCGGCAGCCAGAGCCGCCAAGGTCAATCCTTTTTTCTCCCTCAGTTTCCTGATTTCGCTACCCAGTCCAGACACGATTATCCCCCCAAAATAGCTTGCAGCGATGTAAAGTATTAATTTCACTTTTCTTTATTCTAACCAATACACCAGGATCTTGCAATAGAGAGTTCCGTTATTACTTAACTTCTTTCGCCAATTTAATGAATTCTTTAATCTTGGCCGCATCTTTGCGCCCCCCAGTCTCTACCCCGCTGGAAACGTCCACTCCGTAAGGCCGTACTGTCATGATAGCTTGCTGCACATTACCGGCATTTAAACCACCGGCCAGGATCACCGGTTTTGGCGAGGGGATCTTTCTTAAGACATCCCAATTAAAAGCCTCCCCTGTACCACCGTAGCATCCCGGCCGGTAAGTATCAAACAAGAAGGCATCGGCCCGGTAACGGGCCAAGTCCGAAAGTAAGATCCCCTCCCGGACGCGAAACCCTCTAATCAGTTTATAACGGACGGGCACTGGATAATCCGGCGGCTCGTCGCCGCTTAATTGGATCGTGGTTAAACGGCAGAACTCGGCAATCTCTTCCACTTCCCGGGGCGGGGCGTTGACAAAAACACCCACTTTATCCACATAGGGCGGAAGCATTGCAATGATTTCTTTTGCTTTTTCTTTCGTGACCCGGCGGGAACTGGGGGCAAAAACAAATCCGACGGCATCGGCGCCTGCCTCCGCCGCCGCCAACGCCGCCTCCGGATCCGTGATGCCGCAGATCTTCACTTTCACTCCACTCACAGGGACACCGCCTTTCTCAAAGCAGGGACACCCCTCAAGCTCAGGGCTTTCCCTTTCAGGTCAGCAGAGGCCATCAGGGCCTCTCCGACCAGCACCCCATTGACGCCGGCGTCACTTAGCATCATCACGTGTTCCCGTTCCCAGATCCCGCTTTCGCTGACAACCACCACCCCCTGGTCCCTTAAAGCCGGGGCCAACCTCAGGGTGGCCTGCAGGTCCGTTTCAAAGGTGTCTAAATCGCGGTTATTAATGCCGATGATTTCCGCACCGCCCTCCAAAGCCGCGGCAATTTCCTCCTCGGTGCGGCATTCCACCAGCACCTGCAGCCCCAGCTGCCGGGACAGCTGGATATACTGTCTCAATTTGCCCGGCGGCACGATCTTGGCAATCAAGAGGACAGCATCGGCCCCCAGGCACCTGGACTGGTAAATCTGGTAAGGGTCGATGATAAAGTCTTTTCGCAGGAGGGGCTGCTCCGTCATCCGGCGGGCGTCCCTCAGGTAATGCTCCGCCCCGCCGAAAAAGCGCCGGTCGGTCAAAACGGAAATGGCTTCCGTACCCGCTTCCCGGTAAGCGGTCACTACATCTTCCAAATCTAAATCCTCCCTGATCATCCCGCGGGACGGGGACTTGAATTTCACTTCCGCAATTAAAGCCACCCGGTCACCCTGCAGCGGGACTTTGAAATCCCTGGCGGGCGGCAAGGCGGCCACCCGGGCTTCCAGTTGGGCCGGCGGCTGCTGTTCCTTGGCTCTTTCCACTTCCCTTTTCTTGTAGGATAAAATGTCCGCCAGGATATGATGCATTACCCGCTCACCGCCTCTTTACCGCCGAGCTGACCGGTAAACCGGACCAGTTCCTCCAATTTGTCATAGGCATATCCTTCATCAATGCTCCGGGCCGCCAGGTCCAATCCCTCCGGTAGAGAACCGGCCAAATCCACCGCCATGAATCCCAACGCCGCATTAAGCAAGACCGCGTTTCTTCTCGGTCCCGGCTCCCCTCGCAGGATAGCCCGGATAATACTCGCGTTTTCCGCGGGCCCGCCGCCCGACAGGTCCGCCAGAGCGGCCGGTGCCATGCCGTATGCTTCAATATTCAATGTATAGGTCCGCAGCCACCCGTTCCTGAGCTCACAGATTTTGGTCATCCCCAGGGGAGACACTTCATCCAAGCCGCCGGCACCGTGGACGACAAAGCCCCGCTGCACACCCAGCCGGTGTAGCACCCTTGCCACCGGTTCCACCAGCTCCGGGCTGTAGACGCCTATCACCTGGGCCGTCACCCCGGCCGGGTTGGTTAAGGGACCAAGCACATTAAAGACAGTCCGGAAACCCAGCTCGCGCCGGGGCCCCGCCACTCGTTTCATCCCCTGGTGCAGCACCGGGGCATAAAGAAAAGCTATGCCCACCCGGTCCAAGCAGGCGGACAACTCCGCCGGCCCCAAATCAACTTTAACACCTAAAGCCTCCAACACATCGGCGCTCCCGCAGCGGCTGGACACGGACCGGTTGCCGTGCTTCGCCACTTTCACGCCTCCCCCGGCCAGCACCAGTGCCGCCGCGGTGGAGATATTAAAGGTATTCGCCCCGTCACCGCCGGTCCCACAGGTATCCAACAGCAAGGGATGGATACTCTTAATGACCGGTGCCTTGCGCCGCATGACCAGGGCAAAGCCGGCAATTTCCTCCGGCGTTTCACCTTTTAATTTCAAGGCCGTGAGCATGGCACCCAGCTGGGCATCAGTCACCCGGCCGGCCATGATCTCTTCCATTAAGGCCGAGGCCTCGGTTTCCTCCAAGCTGCTCCCGGCCAATACCTTGCTCAACAAATCCCGAACCACTCCGCTCGCCTCCTCTATACTCGTCTCTGCTAAAGGGCTACCAGTGACAACCCCAAAGCCTGGCATAATGCCTCGGCTTTGGCTTTCACCTCCATGAATTCCAGCTCCGGCCTGGAATCCGCCACAATCCCGGCTCCCACCTGGACATAGACCCGGTTGTCCTTGATCACGGCCGTGCGAATGGCGATGCCTGTGTCCAGCACCTGGTTAAATCCTACATATCCGACTGCGCCGCCGTAAATCCCCCTGTCAGATGGTTCTAAATCTTCAATGATTTTAGCTGCTGCGTCGCGGGGCGTGCCCAGCACCGTGCCGGCGGGAAAACAAGCAGCCAGGGCCTCGATAGGAGCAACCCCGGGACGCAGTCGTCCCGCAAGCTGCGACACCAGGTGAATCACATGGGAAAAATACTGGGGCTCCAAATACTTGGCAATGGTCAGGCTGTCCGGCTCGCATACCTTCCGGAGATCCCCCAGAGCATAGTCGATCAGCATCCGGTGTTCCGCGATTTCCTTTGGATCGGCCAACAGCTCTTGTACCAGGCGCAAATCCTCTGCAGCATCCGTCCCCCTGGGCCTGGTGCCGGCAATGGGGCAGGTAGTCACCTGTCCCTGCTCCACCCGGAGCAGCATTTCCGGGGAAGAACCGATGGCTTTAATGCCGTTTTGACTCAGGTAGAACATGTAAGGGGACGGGTTAATGCTGCGCAGCCTGCGGTAAATCTCAAAATCATCCCCGGAAAAGCGGGCTTCATAGCGGCGGGACAAAACCACTTGATCCGCGTCACCCCTGCGAACGGCAGCAACGATGCGATCCACCTTCTCCATGAACTCCGCGTCAGTCATATTGGCTTGCAGTTCCTCATCCAGGACAAATTTGCCGGCAGGGTCCATGGGAGCGGCCAACCTAGCCATGACCTGTTCGCTTTTGGCTACCGCCTTTTGATAGGATCGCCCCGGGTCTTCCTTTTGCAAGTAACAATTGACCACCAGGGTCAATTGATGGGTCAGGTGATCATAAATGATCACCGTTTCAGGAAAAAACATTTGACAGTCGGGCAAATCAACGGTCTCTTTCCCGGGCGCCCGGTGAGGCACCCGGGGCACGGGAAACCCCGCTTCAAAAGCTAGATAGCCGACCGCCCCGCCGTAAAACCGGGCTAATCCTTCCACCGCGTGGAACCGGAAGCGGGCCAGTACCTGCCTGAGCACTTCCAGCGGGTGACCGTCGGCCCGTACCATCTCTCCGCCTGCATAAGACAGGACGCCAATACCGTTAGTGGACACGAAGCTCATGACAGGGTCACAGGCGATGAAGGAATAGCGACCCAGGAACTGCCCATTTTCGGCACTTTCCAGCAGGCAGCCGGTCCGGTTGCCCACCAGCTTCCGAAAAATGGTAATGGGCGTCTCCGCATCCGCCAGCATCTTGACGTGAACCGGAACAATGTCAAAATGGCGGCTGAGAGACAAAAATTCCTGGAAGGAGGGATAGATCATGCTTTCTCCCCCCTTTCAACGAAAAAACGGCACTCAAATGAGTGCCGTCTACCTTCGTGACGACATACCTCACCTAAGCTCATCTCCATCTCTCCTCTTCTCTAAACTTGTCTCAGCTCAAACTCTATGGTCCGGTGGGCCGGGGGCTTCTTACAGCCGGTACATCTCCAGAGCCAAAGGTTTAGGCCCCGTCCACACTGTTATAGATAATATTACAAGTCACGCCAATAAATGTCAAGCAAAAGATTTGTCTTTATTGCACAATTCGTGTGCCTTTTTCTCCTTTGACCCCGGCTTCCAGGTGGCTGAGGGAAGTAATCACGGCTTCCCCGCCCGCTTCCACGAAGTTGATGGCCGCCTCCACTTTGGGACCCATGCTGCCCTTGCCGAACTGGCCGGCCGCCAGGTAGTTTTTGGCCTCAGCAACGGTTAACCGCTCTAAATTTTTTTGATCCGGTTTGCCGTAATTGATGGCCACATTGGTTACATCCGTGGCGATGACCAATACATCAGCCCCCAGCTCCCTGGCCAGCAGGCTGGAAGCCAAATCCTTGTCGATGACGGCTTCCACCCCGGCCAGCCTATCATCGTCCTTGACAACGGGAATTCCCCCGCCGCCGGAAGCAATCACGATCACACCGTTGTCCACCAAAGTACGAATAGTGCCAATTTCTACAATCTCTTTCGGTCTAGGCGAAGGAACCACTTTGCGCCAGCCGCGGCCGCTGTCCTCAATCCAGGTTTCCCCTTTTTCCTTCATATTCTTTTCCGCTTCCTCACGGCTGTAAAAGGGTCCCACCGGCTTGGTCGGGTTTTCAAAAGCCGGATCCTGCCGGTCTACCACCACTTGGGTGAGCACCGTCACTACCTGCTTGTCCAAGCCCGCTTTTTTCAGTTCATTGTAGACACACTGTTGAATCATGTAGCCAATCAGTCCCTGGCTTTCGGCACCGCAAACATCCAAAGGCATGGCCGGGACCTGGTCTCTGGCCGCCGCGTTTTGCAGCAAGATGTTACCTACTTGGGGCCCGTTGCCGTGGGAGACCACCACCCTGTACCCTGCCTGGATCAGTTTGACAATTTGCTGGGCACTGTAGGACACATTGGCCATTTGTTCTTCAACGGTGCCTTTTTGTTTCGGCTGTAGAATAGCGTTTCCACCCAAAGCAACAACAACAGTTTTCATTTAGTTCCCCCCGTCCAAATTCTCCTGATTGCTTATTCCTTGTTTTGTCTTATGGCCAGGCTATTTCTCCTGCCTTGATAAATTTCCCCCAGCCGGGTTCGCCCACAAACCTGCCGTTTTGATACACCACCCTGCCGCGGGAAATCGTCATCACCGGATACCCTTTGACCTTTAATCCATGAAAAGGTGTATACCCGGCTTTGGAATGAAGGTGCTCACCGGTTAACAGTTGGTCCCGGTTCGGGTCCACCAGCACCACATCTGCATCGCTGCCTGCCCGGATCACTCCTTTTTGGGGATAGAGACCGAACAGTTTAGCCGGATTGGTGGACAAGTAAGCCGCCAACTGGGCCAGGGTCAACCTACCCTTTTGATAACCTTCGCTGAACACAAGCGGCAAGAGAGTCTCTGAACCGGGAATCCCGGGCAGCGTCGTAAAACATGTATCTGCTTCTTTTTGTTTTAGAGTATAAGCACAGTGATCCGTGGCCACCACCTGCAGGCTTTCACCCGCCAGGGCCTGCCACAGCATTTCGTTATCCCGGCCGGTGCGAAGCGGCGGTGTCATGATATATTGCTGCGGGAAATCCCGCTGAAAACAGCTGTCATCCAGCACCAAATAATGGGGACAGGTCTCGCCGTAAACCTTCACCCCCCGGGCTCTGGCGGCTGCAATGACGGCGGCCCCTTCGCCCGTCGACACGTGGACGATGTATACCGGCACGCCTCGTTTTTCCGCTAAGGCAATCACGTCTGCCACAGCTTTGACCTCAGCGGCGCCGGGCCTGCTTTTGCCATGGTAGGCGGGAGCGGTCAAGCCCTGCTCTTTTAACTTTTCCCCTACCGCCCGCACATGATCATCGTCTTCCGCATGCACCGTCACCAGCAAGCCCTGTGCATGAGCATCCACCAGGAGGTTCTCAAGGTGATGGTAAGGAATGCGGGAAGCTTCATAAGTGGTGAACACTTTGAGACTGCTGATGCCCTCTTGGCGTAAGTTCTCCAGCTCTGCTTGCGACCAGGGGCGCTCCCCGTAAAGGCACATATGGAAATGATAATCGATGCAAGCCTTGCCGGCGGCTTCCGCCCGGCGCGCCCGCAGCCCTTCCGCCAGCGGCTTACCTTCAATGGGGTCCGCATAGTCAATGAAAGTGGTTACCCCGCCGCAGGCCGCCGCTAAGCTGCCGCTGGTAAAATCATCGATGGTTAATGCTCCTCTGGTCAACAAACTGTAATGGGTGTGAGCGTCGATGACCCCGGGCAGGACCACCATCCCCGAGGCATCGATCACTTCGGCCCCGGCGGCCGTCAATCCCCGGCCGACGGCGGCGATTCTCTCACCCTCAACCAAAATGTCCGCCTGCACTACACCTTCCTCGGTAACTACCGTACCGTTTTTAATGATCAAGGCCATGGCGAACTCCCCTAACTTTCTATTGTTTCATATAATCAAAAAAGCCCTCTTTTTGCTCCAGCGCAGCCAGCAGTTCATCCATGTCAGGATGGACTTTAATCGGTTCACCGGCAGCCTTAATGGCGTTGTTGACATCCTTTAAGCCGTTACCGGTGACGGCGCAGACCACCGTCTCGTTTTTCTTGATAATCCCCTGGGCTACGGCTTTTTTCAGGCCGGCCAGCCCTGCCACCCCAGCCGGTTCACCGAAAATACCGGAGGTGCGACCCAGCAAGCGCATGGCAGACAGGATTTCCTCGTCGGATACGTTAATATAGGTGCCGTGGGAGTCTCTTACGGCCCGCAGGGCTTTTTCCGGGTTTCTGGGCATCCCTACGGCGATGCTGTCGGCCAGGGTATTCTCATCCGTGGGCTCCAGTTTACTGCCGGAGAAGAAAGCCTTGGTAATCGGAGCGCAGCCTTCCGCCTGCACGCCGAGCACCTTGGGCAAGCGGTCAATCATGCCGGTATGATACAGGTCCAGGAAACCTTTCCAGGCCCCCCCGATGGTGCAGCCGTCCCCCACGGAGAAGACCACCCAATCAGGCACTTCCCAGTTCAACTGCTCGCAGATTTCCAAAGTCACCGTCTTTTTCCCCTCAATCAAATAAGGGTTAATGGCGGCATTGCGGTTGTACCAACCGAACTTTTTGATCGCTTCCGCCGACAGCTTAAATGCATCCCGGTAATCTCCCTGAACGCTGATCACCGTGGCGCCAAAAATTAAGAGCTGGGCAATCTTCCCTTGGGGCGCCCTTTGCGGCACGAAAATACAGGTTTTCATGCCCACGCTGGCCGCATTGCCGGCCAAAGAAGAAGCCGCATTCCCGGTGGAAGAACAGGCAATCAGTTTGGCACCTTCCTCCATCGCTTTCACCACCGCAATGGCCGAAGCCCTGTCCTTCAAAGAGGCAGTGGGGTTCTGCCCATCGTCTTTCATATACAGTTTTTCCAAGCCAATAGCGTCTGCCAGCACCTTAGTCTCATACAGGGGCGTCCAACCTACCCGCAAACGAGGCCTGGGGCTGTCAGGTTGGATGGGGAGATAATCGCTGTATCTCCAGATGGTGAAATTACGGTTTTCCTTAAACATTTCCTTGGAAACCCGGCTCTTAATATAATCGTAATCATACTTTACATCTAAAATCCCGTCCGCACCGCAGTCAGGACAAGTGTAAACACCGGGCGCAGCAGGATAGGTCTTACCGCAGTTGATGCACTCCAAGTGTTTGACGTTGCGCATCGAAAAACCCCCTTGGTAGATTTATCTATGATTAATATTATGCTTACAAATTAAATATATCTTAATAACAGGGCCGGCGCAATAGCATTTTTCTCCTGACACCGGCAAGAAAAGAAAGGCACTCTTACCCACTTGGGTTCGAGTGCCTCGTTCTCTTACGCCAAGTCGGCGTACAAGGGGAAGCGGGCACAGATGTCGGCGACTTTGGCACGGAGGTTTGCCTTTTCTTGCTCATAAGCCTCCGATAAGGTAACGTCGATGATAGCCGCAATCTCTGCCATTTCCTTTTCCTTGAAGCCGCGGGTGGTGCAAGCCGGTGTACCGATGCGGATACCGCTAGTGACAAACGGGGATTCGGGATCGAAAGGAATGGCATTCTTGTTAACGGTAATGCCGATATCGTCAAGACGATGCTCTGCTTCTTTCCCCGTCACCCGCCGAGAGCGTACATCCACCAGCATCAGGTGGTTATCCGTGCCGCCGGAAACCAGGTTAAGGCCTTTGTTCATTAAGTTCTCCGCCAGGGCTTTGGCATTCTTCACCACTTGCTCCATATAAGTCTTGAACTCAGGACTTAACGCTTCTTTAAAAGCAACGGCTTTCGCCGCGATTACGTGCATTAAGGGGCCTCCCTGCAGTCCGGGGAAAATCGCCTTGTCAATAGCCTTGGCATGTTCCTCTTTGCAAAGGATGAGGCCACCCCTGGGTCCCCGCAAGGTTTTGTGGGTGGTGGAAGTCACAAAATCCGCATAAGGAACCGGGTTGGGATGCAGCCCGGTCGCCACCAAACCGGCGATGTGGGCCATATCCACCATGAACAAAGCGCCAACTTCGTCGGCAATCTCCCGGAAGATCTTGAAATCGATTACTCTCGGATAGGCACTGGCCCCGGCCACAATGAGCTTGGGACGATGCTTTTTGGCTTGCTCCCGCACCATATCGTAATTGATGGTTTGCGTTTTTTCGTCTACCCCGTAAGCGACAAAGTTATAATAGAGACCGGAAATATTCACGGGGCTGCCATGGGTTAGGTGACCGCCATGGGCTAAGTTCATCCCCAGCACTGTATCGCCGGGCTTCAGCACTGCCAAGTAAACGCCGGTGTTGGCGTTGGCACCGGAATGGGGCTGCACGTTGGCATGGTCGGCACCAAACAGCTGCTTGGCTCTTTCCCTGGCCAGGTCTTCCGCGATATCGACAAACTCACAGCCGCCGTAATACCGCTTACCGGGATAACCTTCGGCATATTTGTTCGTCAACACGGAACCTTGAGCTTCCATCACGGCTGGAGAAACAAAGTTTTCCGACGCAATCAGCTCGATCTTGTCATTTTGCCTTTTCCTTTCCTGTTCCAGAACCTTGGCGATTTCCGGATCCACTTGCATCAGGTGTTTCACTTTTGTAGCCTCCTTGTCAATAAAGTCCTTATTCATTTATTTTAGTATTCACCGTAATTTAATTTAGATCACTATCATTAAATGGTATTCAACAAAAAAGTTAGTTTTCCTGTTAGAATTTTATCATTTGTTTATTTTTTTCCCTTTACGGCGATGCCAGATGATTTCCGCCAAGATGCTGACCGCTATTTCGGCCGGAGTTTCGCCTCCGATATCCAATCCGATGGGCGTCTTCACTTTGTTCAGGTCCTCCCGTGCATAGCCTTCCTCTTCCAGCTGATCGAACAGTAACCTGGTCCGGCGGCGGCTGCCAATCAAACCTATATAAGCCGCCGGGGAAGTGATCACTTGGCGCAAGCACTCGGCATCATAGCGGTGCCCCCTGGTGACAATGACTACATAAGTGGAGCCGGTAATAGGATACTCCCTTAAAGCCTGGGCAAAACTGCTGCAGATCACCTGGGCCCGGGGGAAAAGCCTGGTGTTGGCAAAGTCCGGCCGGTCATCCACCACGGCAATTTCAAAATCCAAGTAAGCTGCCATGGCCGCCAGGGCCTGAGCAATATACCCTCCTCCCAGAATTAAGAGAGTATGCGGCGGGACAATAGGCTGGATAAAGAGCCGGTTACCGTTAGGCGCCTCTACCAATTGCGGTTCATCCAGCAGCCAGTCAGGCTGCAACCGGTCCAGTACCGGTGTCCCCCCCAGGTACGAGCCGGCAGCATCGTACACGGCTCTTTTCCCTAACAAACCCGGATCTCCTTGTACCACCAGACATGAATAGACTGTCTCATTTTTCTCCTGGCAAGCTGCCATTAAACGAAACGGTTCCGGGTCCGGCACCGGTTCAATCACCACATCCATCATGCCGCCGCAAACCATGCCTTCATCGGCGGCAATATCTGCAGTCATATCCACCTGATGGATCTTCATACGGCCCTGGTCCATAGCCATCAAGGCTGCCTTCTTGACCTCCGCTTCCCCACACCCGCCGCCAATGGTCCCCACGGTTCTGCCGTCGGCAAAAACCAAGAAGGAGACTCCTTTTTGCCGCGGGGTTGAGCCCTTAGTACCGATGATGGTGGCTAACGCGACTTTTTCCCCCGTCGTCATGCTTGTTAATACCTGGAGAATTTCCTTGTCCATAGTATCCTCCTTACCTTTTGCTGGCAAGATGCCCCAGAATCCCTTCCAGGACTCCACCGCCGATAGCCAAAGCTTTTTCCGAAACCGTAAAACAGTATTCCACTCTTCCCCTGGGGTCCACATCTCCTACTTTCATGCCCCGGTGCACCGCTAAACCGCTGCGCAGGATACCCCGCAGCACACCGCTGATCCCGGCACGCACCGGTTCGCCGCCGGCTAAGGCCACCACTTCACCCTCATGCACCAGATCACCGATTTCCCGCACCGCTTCAAAGACCCCGTCCCCAGTTGCTCTTAGCACGCGCTCCGCGCCATAACCTGCAATGGATCCCGGCACCCCGGTATTCGGGAGAGCGCTGCCTTGGCGGATGACCCGGCCTAAATAATGGCCCCGCATGGTCTCAATGACCAGGTCCACGTCTTCCCCGGCGGTAAAGCCAGGCCCACAGCCGATCACCAGGGGAGCTTGTCCCCTGAAAGTACCCAGGTTTTTCTTGGCCAAAGTGGCATCTACAATCACTTCCGGCGCCAATTCCCGGCAGCAACCGGCTTGCGGGTCCACCAGCACGGGGATCAAGCCGTCCTCCAATAGTTTTTTCGCCTCCAGACTGTCCCCGGCGAGGCAGGCCTTAACTCCTTCGACCTCCGTTGTTCCTTCGTAAACCGCCTCGGCGAAAGCTACTTTACGGCGGATGACCGTCGGTTGGGGGATCTCGGTCATCACCACCTTAAAGCCGCTCCGCCATAATCTTAAACCGATGCCGCTGGCAATATCTCCTGCACCTTTAATCAAGACCAACATCTGCCACATCCTCCTCTTCCGGTCGAAGCTTTTCGTACGCCTCCGGTTCATCTACATCAATTAGTATGCCTGGATCCTCCACCGGTAAATAGCACACTAGATGGGGGTTATCTCTGATCACCTGCCTGGCGCCCACATCAGCCGAAACATTCAACAACCGGGGGAAGAGTTCCTTCGCCATCAACACAGGATGACCGGATCTTCCCTGAAAAGTCGGCACAATAATGGAGGACCGCCGCTCATAAAAGACCCTGGTGATGTGCCGGACGGTTTCAGTCTTGATCAGGGGCATGTCTCCCAGGGCAAGTAAAACCGCTTCCGCCTCCTCCGGCAGTGCCTGTACGCCGGCTTTGAGGGAAGAGCTCATTCCCTGGCCGTAAGCTTTATTCTCCACCCAAATAACATCTAAACCGGCCAGTTGGGCCATAATTCGTTCCTTGGCGTGCCCAACCACTACCAAGACAGGTCCGGCTCCGGCCTGCCGGTAGATACTTATCGTTTGGCCTAACAGCACATTCCTGCCCCAGGGCAGGAGTTGCTTCAGCCTCCCCATTCGTTCACCTCGTCCGGCCGCCAGGATGAGGGTGGCTATCATACGATCACCTCATTGACGGGCGGTTCCTGGCTGACATTGGCCAGCAGCACCTTTTTGATGCCCCTTGCCCTGAGCTGCCGGGCAAAGCGCCTGGCGTTTTCCCCATTAGCGCCGTTCACCCCGTTGATGATGACGACCATCTCCGCTCCCTCCGGCAGGGATTTGGGATAACTGTCAGGATGCAATAGGGCCTTTGCCGCCACTTCCGCTGTTAACGGGCTGCCTAAACTGACCCCGGCGAATTCCGCCACCAGCTGGGCCCGGTGGATGTATTCCGGCAGCACCGGCAACCCGAAAGCCCAAGCACCCACAATCACAATCACTAGTTCCGTAGAAGAGGGTACCACCGGCTCATGGGATGCGGGCACTTTAAAAGGCTTTTTCGCCGATCCGTCCGCCTCCACCAGCACATGCTTGTGGGGAAATCGCCGGTGTACCAGATCTATCTCTTGGGGGCGAACCCCCTTCAACTTCCCCGCATCAATTTCCGCCCCCAAGAGCAGCAAATCGCAGTTGGGTAACCCTGGTTTCTCTAACCACTCCCCTTCCGGCAAATTGCGGAGCAACAGCCGGTGGGCAAAGGACAAACCTTCACTGGCGGCCAACCTGGTGGTGGTGGTGACAATGACCTCCCGGTGCACGGCATTGAATTCCCCGGCCAGGCGTTTAATGGTGGAAGTCTTACCCCCGCCACCTACCACACTGATAACTTTCGCCTCCCTGCCTTCTATGGCATCAAGCAAGAAACCTTTTTGCTGCCCTGCATGAATCACTGCCAATCCACTCCTTTGCATGGGTGCCGGCCGGTTAAGAAAAATCTCCGAGATTGAGCTCCTTTTCCAATTGACGGGCACAAGGGGTATTAGCCAGGCCGCCTCGGGCCGTTTCTTTTAAACTCACGGGTAGGGATAAGCCCACTTCCCGCATGGCAGAGATAGCATCATCAATGGGAATGACGCTTTTAATACCGGCCAGCGCCATATCAACGGCAATCAAAGCATTGGCAGTACCCATGGCATTTCTTTTAATACAAGGCACTTCCACCAAACCGGCCACCGGATCACAAACCAAACCTAACACATTTTTCAAAGCAATGGCGCCGGCATGGCCGGCTTGTTCCGGATCACCGCCGGCCAGTTCCACACCGGCGACAGCGGCCATACAGGAAGCCGTGCCTACTTCCGCCTGGCACCCGCCGGCTGCACCGGAAATAAAGGCTTTCGCCCCGACCACCGTACCAACCCCGGCGGCGGTGAACAAGGCAGCCACAATGTCTTCCCGGCTTTTGCCCAGCTGTTTCCCAATGGTATACAATACAGCCGGCAAGACCCCGCAGGACCCGGCGGTGGGAGCCGCCACAATCTTGCCCATAGCAGCGTTGACTTCGGCTACGGCGATGGCCCTGGCCACGGCGTCCATCACCGGTATCCCGGAGACATATTTTGATTTGTCCTTCACATGAAACAGTTTATAAGCATCTCCACCCGTCAGCCCGCTCTTGGAACGAACCTGTTCATGCAGGCCCCGTTCCATGGCCGCCACCATGACCGACCAATGGGAATCCATCTGTTGGCAAATATCATCCCGGCTTCGACCCGTCTCCTCCATTTCCGCTTCTATGACAATGGTGGAAATCTTTGCTCCCCTGCTTTTGGCTTGTTCGATGATTTCTTTAACTGAAGCTAGATGCACCCCAGCACCTCCTTAATCTTTCACGGGTTTCAGGATAAAGGCCTGTTCAATCTCTTCTAAATTGCGGATGGCCGTTACCACATCGGGAGGAATGGGCATATCGGTCTCGACCACCATGAGGGTTTGCCCACCTTTCCCCTCCCGGGAAACCTTCATCTGGGCGATATTAATCTTATTGTCCGCCAGCAATTGGGATACTTTAGCGATCATGCCCAACTGGTCCTTGTAGATGGCACATACTGTGTAATACTCACCGGTCAGCTTCACTTTAAAATTATTAATCTGAGTGACCAGGATGTTGCCCCCGCCAACGGAGGAACCGATTATGGTCCGCTCCCGCCCGGTCTTATCCTTTACCACTATTTTAACTGAATTGGGATGAGCTATCCCCAAATCCGTGGTACCGATGGAAATTTTCACTCCTCTTTGGGCGGCGATTTCCATCGCGTGCACAATATGCTCATCATCGGTTTTCATCCCCAAGATGCCGGCCACTAGGGCTAAATCGGTCCCGTGCCCTCTACCGGTCTGGGCAAAGGAACCATGCAAGTAGATCTCTGCCTCTACCGGCGGTGCATTTAAAACGGCCACCGCCATCCGGCCCAGCCGCACCGCGCCTGCAGTGTGGGAGCTGGATGGACCGATCATCACGGGTCCCACAATGTCAAATACGCCTAGCAATTTCTTCACCTTCCTCCAATATACAGACAACACGAAGCGGCGAATCCAATATCCATTGAACCGCCGCCTCTTCAAGAACATCAACAACTATTTACGCATTTCTTCAATTTTCTTGTTGTATTCGAAGATCTTGTTGTATTCTTCATCCCAGAAAGCTTGGTCCCGCATGGAATCGATGTATTCCTTGCTGTAACCAAAGGGCAGCCAATCCATTTCTTTTTGCTTGAAGAGTTGTTCCTTGGCCTTCTTCGACCGGAAATCGTAGATATGCTGCTCGCCCATGCCCAGGAAGATATCCTTAAACCAGCGCTCCAAGACGAATTCCTCCGTCTCCAGGTAGCGACGCTCCAGGTCTTCCAGCACAGAATTGTAACGGTCGAAACTGTCGGTGGCGATGGTGACCACGTTGTCATCGGGACCGAGGCGCAGGTATTTAGCCATCTTAATGGCTCCCAAAATGTTGCACAGCCCTGACACACCGAACAGCTCCCTCATGCTTTCCGCCACGTCGCGATCCACGCCAAATTTCACCAGGGTATCCGGGCTGTCATGGATGATCTTCAATCCCTTGACGCAATCATCGTCATGGATTAAAGCCACAAAGTCAGTGTTGAGGACGTTATGGATCAGGGTGCACATCTTGTCCCCAATCCCTTCAATCCGGTGCTGGCCGCGGCCGCCAAAGGCCAAAGTAGCACATTCATAGGGCTCCAGGGCCACTACTTTACACTCGGGGAAAGCTTTCTTGATTTCGTCCCCGGCACCGATGGTTCCGGCCGAACCGGGAGCCGACACGAAGCAAGCAATCCGCCCGTTGCCGACGCCCTGCACCGCTTCGATGGCGGAATTACCTGTTACATAACGGTGGAAACGATAGTTGGGCATCAATTCAAATTGAGCCAGGGCTCTGTTTTTCGGGTCCTTGGCCAATTCATGGGTTCTCTGCAAGGTCAGGATCACATCGGATTCCGTACCCGGTGTCAAATCTAGTTCCGCACCGTATCTCTTGATCCGCTCATATCTTTCTTTACTCATGTTATCCGGCATGATCACAACGGCTTTATAACCCATTAAGTTACAGATATAAGCGGTACCGATGCCGAAGTTGCCTGTGGAAGGACCTAAAATGGTATGTTCGCCCGGAATAATGGTACCGTCAACACAGCCCTCGATCAAGGTGGCATAGGCGGGACCTACTTTGTGGGAACCGGAAGGAAAATCCCTACCCAGTAGCACCACGATGTTGGCCTCAACACCGGTCATTTCCTTAGGCAAAACTATTTTTCTTACCTGATTGTTTTCATCTTTCCAAGTAATATTGAACAGGTTAATCGGATCAAACTCATCTTCCTTTAAGGCCTTCAAGGCTTTCTGCCTGACACTCGGATCAATCTTTTCCGGGTGCAGCATCTCCTCATAAGTTGGACCAAATGGAATTTTTTTGCTACTCATGCTTATACCCCTTTTCATATATAATTTTTGAGCATATTGACACTGCTTCAACTACCGGTGAAGCTGAGCAGACTCCTTAGAAGCGAGGCGGTGTAATGGCTGAAATAAAGATCAGGTCTTCCTCGCCGACACTGACTATTTTGTGCGGAATGGCCGCAAAATAATAAATGCTGTCGCCTTCCTCCAAGACATAAACTTCATCGCCGATGCTTATTTCCATTTTTCCCTGTAACACATAAATACATTCCTCGCCGGGATGAGAAAGCGGCTCGTCGCAACTGACCGCTCCCACTTCCAGCCTGGCCATCATCACTTCCATTTGCTTGTTAAGATCCGGAGAAAGAAGTTCGTAAACCAAATGAGATTCCGGAAACTTGAGGATTTTCCGCTCATTCTTCCTGACGACGGGACTGGTGCTGCCGTTGTCAAGTAGGAAATAAAAAATGGGCACTTCCAATGCATCAGCAATTTTCCGCAGGGACGTAATCGACGGTTCCGCCAAATCCCGTTCCACCTGGCTAAGAAAACTGGCGGTCAAGTCAGTCTTCTCGGCCAGCTCCTTCAAACTCATGTTTTTCTCCATGCGCTTCTTGCGGATTTTCTGACCAAGCATGATAGCCTCCCTTTACGAGTCCGGTAATTGCGCCAGGTACGCTGAAATGTGTCTTTAATAATCCACAAAAAATTTAATTCGACTTTAACACTTAAAATCCTTCTTCTAATTTATAAATTTTATACATGGAAAAAACCCGCTCAACGCGGGTTTGAAAAGGCTACAACTTTTTCCGCAGGATCTCGTTGACCAGTTTGGGATTCGCCTGCCCTTTCGTGGCTTTCATGACCTGCCCCACTAGGAAGCCGAAAGCCTTGTCCTTACCGTTTTTGTAATCCTCCACTGACTTGGGATTCTCTGCCAGGACCTGATCCACAATGGCTTCCAACTGGCCGGTGTCACTGATCTGTTTCAGTCCCAGTTCTTCCACCAGGACCCGCGGGTCTTTCCCCGTATCAAACATCTTTTCAAAAATATCTTTACCCATTTTGCCGCTGATCTCGCCGCTGTCGATCATGGTTAACAACTGGACCAGCTGCCCGGGGCTGATGGGGCATTCCTCCACTTCCAGGTTGCGGGCATTCAAGACTCTCAGCAGCTCAACCATGATCCAGTTGCTGACTTTCTTGGCATCCCGGTACTGGGCTACCGCCGCATCAAAGAAATCAGCCAGCTTTTTCGATGCCGTAATCACCCCGGCATCGTATTCCGGCAGTCCCAGTTCGGCCATCAAACGCTGCTTGCGGGCTTCCGGCAGTTCCGGTATCGTTTGCCGGATCTCCTCTATCCAGGCATCGTCAATCTGCAAAGGAGGAATATCATGTTCCGCAATCAGGCGGTAGTGGTCTGAACTGAATTTAGGCCGCATGGGTTCGGTAATGCCTTTTGCTTCATTCCAGGTCCGGGTCTCCTCTTCCACCCGGCCTCCCTCTTCCACCACCCGGATTTGCCGTTCAATCTCGTACCGGATGGACCTTTCAATGGCGCGGAGGGAGTTCATATTCTTCAGCTCGGTTCGGGTGCCGAATTCACTGGACCCCACCGGGCGGATGGATACGTTGGCGTCGCAGCGCAGGGAGCCTTCCTGCATCTTGCAATCGGACACTTCCAAATATTCCAGGATAGCCTTGAGTTTCGCCACAAATTCCCTGGCTTCTTCCGGAGACCTGATATCCGGCGCGGTCACGATTTCCAATAAGGGGACACCGGCCCGGTTAAAATCCACCAGGGTATTGTTGGCTTCCAGAATATTGTCGCCGCCGGCATGCACCAGTTTGCCGGCATCCTCCTCCATATGGGCAAAAGCAATGCGGACCCGCCTGGTACTGCCGTTCACTTCCACATCCAAATACCCGTTGCGGATGATGGGCAGGTAATACTGGGAGATTTGGATGTTTTTCGGCATGTCGGGGTAATAATAGTTTTTCCGGTCAAACCTGCATTCCTTGGTAATCTCGGCATTCAAGGCCAGCCCGGTTTTGATGGCAAACTCCACCACCCGTTTGTTCAAGCGCGGCAGGGCGCCGGGCAGCCCCAAGCAGACAGGACAGACATGGGTGTTAGGGGCGCCCCCGAACTCAGTGGTACAGCCACAGAAAATCTTCGTCTTCGTCTTAAATTCCACGTGTACTTCCAACCCGATCACTGCTTCGTATTTGCCGAACATCTATTTCACCTCCGCCAGTGGGATATCCTTTGGAAATTCCAGCAACTGCTCCAGGGTGTAAGCCGCTCTCAACAAGGTGGGTTCCCCAAGGGGAGGCCCGATCAATTGCAGTCCTACCGGCAGTCCTTCCACTAACCCGCAGGGCAGGGAAATGGCCGGCAAGCCGGCAAGACTGGCCGGAATGGTGCAAATGTCGCTGGCATATACCTCGACGGAAGTCAACTCCTTAACCTGCTTCGGCCAGGCAACTTTGGGGGAGGTGGGGGTAACCAGCACATCATACCTGGCAAAGATATGATCGAAATCCTGCTTCACCAGGGTCCTCAACCGCAGTCCCTTGTCATAATAGTCCTTCAGGCGGCCGGGACCGGAAAAGAAGTGGCCGAGCAGGGTGCGCATCTTGACCTCATGACCGAGCCCTTCCCCGCGGGAACGGCAGTACATGGTTTCCAGATCCTCAGCCTCCAGGTTGCGGTAACCGAACCGCACGCCGTCCACCCTGGCTAAATTGGAACTGGCTTCGGTGGTACCGATCAGGTAATAGGCCGGTAAGGCGCACTCCGTATGAGGCAGGGATACTTCCTCCACCAGGGCGCCGTTACTGGCCAGGACTTGCAAGGCTTTTTTAATGGCCTCAATTACTTCCGGCGCCACTCCCGCCCCAAAGTACTCCTTGGGCACGCCCACCTTAAGCCCTTTGACATCTTCAACTAAGGATTGACTGTAATCCGGTACGGGCGCGGCCAGGGAAGTACCGTCCAGCGGGTCATGCCCTGCCATGGCTTGCAGCAACAAGGCACAATCCCGCACATCCCGGGCCATGGGACCGATGGTTTCCATGGAACTGACGGTGGACACCAATCCGTAGCGCGAAACCAACCCGTATGTAGGCTTCAACCCGACAATGCCGCAGAGGGCTGCCGGCTGCCGGACGGAGCCGCCGGTATCCGTCCCCAGGGCCAGCGGCAGCTGGCCCGCGGCCACGGCTGCGGCACTGCCGCTGGAGGAACCACCCGGCACCCGTTCCAGATCCCATGGATTGCCGGTCACCTTAAAAGCAGACAATTCACCGGTACTGCCAAAAGCAAATTCATCCATGTTCAGCTTGCCGAAGTTTATTGTACCTGCGGTCGCCAGCTTGTCCACCACCGTAGCCTGGTAGGCGGGCACAAAACCGGCGAGCATCTTGGATCCACAGGTGGTTTGCAATCCCTTGGTGCAAATATTATCTTTATAGCCCACCGGGATGCCTGTCAAAGAGCCCACTTCTTTCCCCCGGGCAATCTCTGCATCCAGGTCATTGGCTTTGTTCAAGGCTTCGTCCCCATTAAAAAACAAAAAAGAACCCAGCTTTTCCTCGGTGCCGGCAATCCTGTCCCTGAAACTCTCCACCACATCGCGCACGCTGATTTCTTTTCCGGCCAGGAGCCGGTGCAGCTCAAAGGCGGTCAGCTTGTATAAATCCACAATGATTCCTCCTTCACGTCCTCGCTAGAGCAATTCAATCCTGGGCACCACAAAAAACCCCTCCTGAGCGAGCGGGGCATTGGCTAACGCAGTTTCTTGATCGTAACCCGGTTCAACCTCATCTTCCCGCAATACATTATGAATGGAATGGACAAAACCAAAGGGCGGGACATCATTTAAGTCCATTGTCAAATATTTATCCATATAAGCCAGGAGTTCTTCCAACCGCCGGATAAAAGCTTTTTTCTCCTCTTCCGTCAGCGTCAAACGAGCGGCTTTCGCCAGCACTTCCACTTCCCGGTCATCAATCATTCACGAAGCACCCCTTCTTTTTCGATATACTGCCATTAAAAACCATGAAGATTATATCAAATCAAAGATATAAGTGCAACTTAAGCCCCCCGGGCCGGCTTTTCCGTTAACCTTCCGGCGCCGTGCCCGTGGGAATATTTATAATCCCTGTTAATATTAAGCTCGATTATCGTTATAATAATATCAACAAAATCCAGTATGGATGCTCGAGGTGGATCATGATTCCCATTAGAGACAGTATTCGACCGCGGAAAACACCTGTGGTGAATTGGCTGCTCATCGGCCTCAACATTTATATCTTCATCCTGCAAACAACCTTGTCGCCCAGGGAGCTGCGGCTGTTCTTCCACCAGTTCGGCGTCATCCCGGCCCACATCATCCACCTGGACTTGCCCATGCTCTTAGCCGGGCACTGGGAGCCTTTCGTGCCCCTGGTAAGCTCCATGTTCCTTCACGGCAGCTGGTGGCATTTGCTGAGCAACATGCTGTATCTCTGGGTGTTTGGCGATAACGTGGAAGACCGCTTGGGACATTTGGGCTACCTGTTTTTTTATGTGGCTATGGGATTAATCGCCGCCTTAACCCATGTCTGGTCGGATCCCTTCTCCACCGTCCCGATGGTGGGCGCCAGCGGCGCCGTGGCCGGGGTCCTGGGCGCCTACTTTGTCGCTTTTCCCAGGGCCAGGGTCCTGGCCCTGGTACCGGTGTTCTTTTTCCTGACCATTGCGGAAGTCCGTGCCGTGTTCTTTCTCTTCCTATGGTTCCTCCTGCAGGCATTATCGGGCCTGGGCACCATCCAGGGCGCCCAGTCCGTGGCCTGGTGGGCTCATATCGGCGGCTTCCTGGCGGGAGCCTTAACCTTTTTATTATTTAGGCCAAGGGCTCCCCTCCGCCGGTTCCCCTAATCCTGACACCGGGGCACCGGTGTGCGGTGATGGAACCAATGGGGCGGCAGCCGGCAGGAAAGGCCGGCCTCGGGGCTCACCCGGTGCGGCCCCCATCCAGCAGCCCTCAACACGGTTTCCCGCCCAGTAAGGTTATTCTTCCAGAGAACCTTGATGCTCCCTGATCATGGCCATGAACTCTTCTTCATTGAGAATAGGAATATTTAAGCTCACGGCCTTGTCATACTTGGAACCGGGTTTGGCACCGGCCACTACGTAATCGGTCTTGCTGCTGACACTGGACGAAACCTTTCCTCCCAGTTTCTCGATCAATGCCTGGGCCTCTTTCCGGGAATAATGCTCCAAAGTGCCCGTTAAAACGAATTGCTTCCCGCTCCAGGGCAGGGCCGCCGCCTCTTCCCTGGGCTGTTCCATATTGACCCCGGCTTGAGCCAGTTTCTCAATCACCTGCCGGTTCTTTTCCTGGGCGAAAAAGTGCACGATGCTGGCTGCCACCTTCGGCCCGATCTCGTTGATCTCCGTAAGCAAGCTTTCCTCCGCCCGGGCCAGGGCTGCCATGGTGCCGAAATGGTCGGCCAAGATCCTGGCGGCTCTCTGCCCCACATGCCTGATGCCCAGGCCGAACAACAAATGGTGCAGGGGCCGTTCCTTGCTGGCCGCAATAGCGTTGAGCAGGTTGGTCACCGATTGATGTCCCATCCGTTCCAGGCCGATCAAATCTTCATATTTTAAATAGTACAGGTCCGCTACGTCATGGATGAGATCGGCATTGAGGAGCTGTTCAATCACTTTAGGCCCCAAGCCTTCAATATTCATGGCATCCCTGGATACAAAGTGGATCATGCCTTCCCTGACCTGGGCCGGGCAGGACAAGCCGCCGGTACAGCGATGGGCTGCCTCTCCTTCCAGCCGGACCACCTCGGAACCGCATTCCGGGCAGCGTTCAGGGAAGCGGAAAACCCGCTCAGTCCCGGTCCGGTGTTCCGGCAGCACCGCCACTACTTCGGGAATAATATCCCCCGCCTTTTGCACCACCACGGTGTCACCGATCCGGATATCCTTTTCCAGGATCATATCCTCATTATGCAGCGTGGCTTTGCTGACCGTAGTCCCGGCCAGCCGCACCGGCTTTAAAATGGCCGTCGGCGTCAGCACCCCGGTGCGCCCCACCCGCACGATGATATCTTCCAGGACCGTCACCGCCTGCTCCGCCGGAAACTTGTACGCCACGGCCCACCTGGGGCTTTTGGCCGTGTTGCCCAACCTGGTTTGGAACTCCAGTTCATTGACCTTAATTACCATGCCGTCAATCTCGTAGGCTAGAGAAGCTCTTTTTTCCGCCCAGGCCCGGCAGTAGGCGTAGACTTCCTCCACACCGGCAGCCAGCTTGCGCTCGGGATTCACCGGCAGCCCCAGTTCTGCCATGAGCTCCAATGCTTCCCAGTGGGTATCGACCCTTTCTCCCTCCATATGAATGATTTCGTAGAAATAGGCACTTAAAGAACGGGAGGCGGCGATGCGGGGATCCAGCTGCCGGAGGGAACCGGCGGCGGCATTGCGGGGATTGGCAAACAGTTCTTCCCCTCGTTCCTCTCTTTCCCGGTTCAACCGCTGGAAAGCGGCTTTAGGCATGTAGGCCTCACCCCGTACAATCAAGCGGGGCAGGGGCTTCTTCAATCGCAAGGGTATCACTTTGATGGTCTTGAGATTCCGGGTGATATCTTCACCCACCAGCCCGTCGCCGCGGGTGGCTCCCACGGTAAGCAAACCGTTTTCATAAGTCAGGGCAATGGACAGGCCGTCGATTTTGGGTTCCACCACGTAGGCCGGCGCTTGGCCCAGCATGGAAATCACCCGGCGGTGAAAATCCTGCAAATCCCCTAAATCAAAGGCGTTGTTCAAGCTCAGCAAGGGGCGATAATGCTTGGCCGTGGCAAAGCCTTTCAGGGGCGCACCGCCCACCCGCTGGCTGGGGGAATCCGGTGTCAAAAACTGTGGGTATTTAGTCTCCAACTCAATGAGCCGCTGCATCAACCGGTCATATTCCCGGTCGGAGATCAGCGGTTGATCAAGGACATAGTACCGGTAATTATGTTGTTCAATTTGCTCCCGCAGCTGAAGAATTTCTCGTTCCACTTCTTGCAAAGACGGCATTGTTACCATCCCTCCGGTATGAACTGTTCATCAAGTCAATGGGCCTGTTTACTTGGATACCGGCGTTAACGGGGCATACTTGGCCAGCAGTATCTTCAAGCCTTGATCCGGAAACGCCACCGTCAGCTGCTGGTCATCCCCCTGCCCGGCTACCTTCACGATAACCCCCACACCCCATTTCGGGTGACTCACTTTATCTCCCAGCTGGAAGCCTCCTTGGGGCGCCGCCGGTTTAGGTTCAGCCGCAGGCCTGGAGGTGCTCCGAACTTCCCGGTCCCGGTTTTCCGTTTCACTGACCAGGTGTTCCGGTATTTCGGACAGGAAACGAGAGGGGGGATTGTACACGGTATTGCCGTACAAGGTCCGCTGCCAAGCTCTGGTGAGGTACAGTTCCTCCTGGGCCCTGGTCATACCTACATAGCAGAGACGCCGCTCCTCTTCCAGCTCCTCCACCTCCAGCATGGAACGGCTGTGGGGAAACACCCCTTCTTCCATGCCGGTGATGAAAACGACGGGGAATTCCAGTCCTTTGGCGGTGTGCAAGGTCATGAGCACCACCCGGTCCTTTTCTTCCGACAAGTTGTCCAAATCCGTCACCAGTGAAATCTGGGCCAGGAATCCTTCTAACGTTTTCTCCTCACTATACTTGTCGTAATCATGGGTGACGGACAGGAACTCCTGCAAGTTCTCCAAGCGCCCTTGGGCCTCTTCCGTATTCTCCCTTTTCAGTTCTTCCAAATAGCCCGTCTCTCGCAGGACCAGCTCCGTCAAATCGGTTACAGATATCCTGTCCACTTTTTCCCTGAAACCCATCATCATGGCACCGAAATTGGCCACCGCCCCCGCGCGGCTGCCCAGGCCCGGGATTTCTTTTGCTTGCATCACCGCTTCCAAAACCGTCAGCCCCTGCTGCCGGGCATAATCCTCCAGTTTCAGCCAGGTCCCTTCTCCAATCCCGCGCTTCGGCACATTGATAATCCGGGCCAGGCTTAAAGCATCGGCCGGGTTCGCCAGCACCCGCAAGTAAGCTAGAATATCTTTAATTTCTTTCCGCTCATAGAACTTGATGCCGCCGAAAATTTCATAAGGGATCCCATTCTTCAAGAAAGTCTCTTCCAGGACCCGGGACTGGGCGTTGGTACGGTACAGCACGGCAAAGTCCCGGTAGGCGCGTCTTTTCTCCTGGCGCTGCCGGTAAATCTCCCCGGCCACAAAATGAGCTTCATGATGCTCGTTTTCCCCTTGAAAGACGGCGATTAAAGCGCCTCCTTCTTTATCGGTCCACAGGTTTTTGGGCTTCCTGCCGGTATTGTTGGCAATGACGGCATTGGCGGCATCCAGGATAACCTGGGTGGAACGGTAATTCTGTTCTAATTTGACTACCCGGGCATCCGGGTAATCGTCTTCAAAATCCAGGATATTCTGCATGTTGGCACCCCGCCAGCCGTAGATGGACTGGTCCGGATCCCCCACCACACAGATGTTCCTGTGCTCCTCCGCCAGCAGCTTGACCAGGATGTACTGGGCGTGGTTCGTATCCTGGTATTCATCGACGAGAATGTATTGAAATTTGTGCTGGTAATAGCGCAGCACCTCCGGATGCTGCCTGAACAGCTGCACCGTAAGCATCAGCAAATCATCGAAATCCAGGGCATTTAATTCTTTCAGCCTTTTTTGGTACAGCCGGTACACCTCCGCTCCCTTAACTTCGAAGAAATTGCCGGCCAGGTCAAAAAAACGCTCCGGATCCCACAGCATGTTCTTGGCATTGCTGATCACATTGAGGATACTCCGGGGCGGGAACTTCCTGTCGTCCAGGTTCAATTCCGCCATGCAGCGCTTGACCAGCGTCAACTGGTCATCGGCATCGTAGATGACAAAATTGGGCTGGTAACCCAGCACGGAAATGTCCTTGCGCAGGATCCGCACACAAGCGGCATGAAACGTACTCACCCACATGTATCTTAAATCGGCGCCCACCAACCGGCTGAGCCGTTCTTTCATCTCCTGAGCCGCTTTGTTGGTAAAAGTGATGGCGAGAATGCGGGCAGGGTCCACCCCTTTTTCCGCCAAGAGGTAAGCGATCCGGTGGGTCAACACCCTGGTTTTACCGCTCCCGGCTCCCGCCAGCACCAGGAGCGGTCCTTCCGTGGTCCGCACTGCCTCTTGCTGCCTGGGATTGAGGGTATTAATGATATCCAAAGGTCTGCCTCCTTAATGCATATCGGTGTCTAGAGTATTTTACCATAAAATTTTACCACAAAAACGCCCTCTATGGCGGAAAAAGGCAACCGGCGTTGACCGGAAAGTCCGGGTGACTTTCCGGTCAACGCCGGTTGCCCTCATCATGCCCCGCACGGGGCCGGCACTCCGCCGGACGCCCGGTACGAATCAGTCCATATAAGCATAACGGTTACGGCTCCGATCCCGGTGCCGTGCCAGCGCCAAGTCAATTAACTTTTCCAGCAGCTTCGGGTAGGGAAGTCCCGCGGCCTCCCAGAGTTTAGGATACATGCTGATGCGGGTAAAACCGGGGATGGTGTTAATCTCATTGATGAGAACTCGCTGGTCTTGGCGGGTCACAAAGAAATCAACCCGGGCCATACCGGCGCAATCAATGGCTTGAAAAGCCTCCACCGCCAGGCGCCGGATCTCGTCCGTTACTTCCCCGGGTAGGTCGGCCGGAATAATTAGCTCCGAATCATCCGCTATGTACTTGGCTTCATAATCGTAGAACTCATTGCAAGGAATAATCTCTCCAGGCACCGATACCTGGGGATCATCATTACCCAGCACGCTCACCTCAATCTCCCGGCCGTCAATATTTTCCTCCACCACCAGCTTGCGATCATACCGGGCCGCTTCGTGTAAAGCCTGCATCAAGTGTTCACGGTTTTTCGCCTTGGAGATGCCGACACTGGAACCTAGATTAGCCGGCTTCACAAAACAGGGATAACCGATCCGGGCCTCTACCATTCCCACCACTTCTTCCGGCCGGCGCTCCCAGTCCCGCCGGAACACACTCAAAAACTTGGCCTGGGGCAAGCCGTGATAGGCAAAGAGTTTTTTCATCAAGATTTTATCCATACCAACAGCGGAGCTGGCTACCCCGCCCCCCACGTAAGGGAGATTGGCCAGTTCCAGCAGTCCCTGTACACAACCGTCTTCCCCGTAGGTGCCGTGCAGCACAGGGAACACCACATCAATGGGCTTTCCCAGTTCCGCTTCATAGGACCCGTGTTCTTGCAAAGGTACCAGATACGGTCTCTGGGGATCCGGGCTCAGGATCACCGGCAGCAAATCTCCACGGAAGCCCTGCTGCAGGACCTCCTGGGGTCCCGCACCAACCAGCCAGCGCCCTTCTTTGGTAATGCCTACCGGCAGCACGTCGTATTTTTCTTTATCTAAGGCATTAATCACTGATGCGGCAGATTGCAAGGAGACTTCATGTTCCCCCGAACGTCCGCCGAACAAGACGACAACCCGTAATTTCCCTGACATGAAAGGTCACCTCAATGTTATGGTCAATATTTATCCTATGCTGCCGAACCGGTAAACATGCCCAGCCATGTCCGCTATTTCCTGCGACCGGCCAGTTCCGCGGCTATCTCGCCCAGACTGATCCCTTGTTCCGCCAGCAACACCAGCAAATGATACAGCAAATCAGATACTTCATAGACGACCTCGTCCCGGTTTTTGTTCTTGGCACCGATAATGACTTCCGCCGTTTCTTCCCCTACTTTTTTCAAGATCTTGTCCAGGCCTTTTTGAAAAAGATAGGTAGTGTAAGAACCTTCCGGCAGTTCTGCTTTCCGCTTTTCGATCACCCCGGCCAGTTCCCCTAACACGCTGCCCAGCCGGAGCCCCTCCCGCACGGTGGGTTGTTCCCCTGCCGTCACCGTGCCCGCACCGGTGAAACAGTAATGAAAACAAGAATGATACCCTTCGTGACAAGCGTCTCCTACTTGTTCCACTTTGATGAGAAGGGTATCCCCGTCGCAATCGTAATAGATTTCCTTCACCTTCTGGTAGTGGCCCGACGTGGCTCCTTTATGCCAGAGGGTTTGACGGCTGCGGCTGTAAAACCAGGTCTCACCGGTTTCCAAGGTCTTGAGGATGGATTCCTTATTTTGATAGGCCAGCATAAGCACCTGGCCCGTGGTCGCCTCTTGCACAATGGCCGGGATGAGCCCCTCCCGGTTGAACTTTAAATGGTTGATGAATGCTTCCGCCGCCTGCCGGTTCATAAAGACACCTCCACCCCGTGGGCCGCCAAAAAGGCTTTGGCTTCCTTGATACTAATGATGCCGAAATGAAAAATTGAGGCTGCCAGGACGGCATCCGCCTGTCCGAGGGTTAATGCTTCGTACAAATGCTGTAAGGTACCCGCACCGCCGGACGCAATCACCGGAATACCGGAGGCTTCCCGTACCCTCTTGGTTAAGGCCAGGTCATAGCCATCCCTGGTCCCGTCCCGGTCCACGCTGGTCAGCAATATTTCATCAGCTCCCAGTTCAGCCACCTGCCGCGCCCAGTCCAGGGCATCCAGGCCGGTCCCCTTTTGGCCGCCGCTGATGACGACTTCCCATTTCCGGTCGTTTACCAGCTTGGCATCAATGGCCACCACAATACTTTTTTCAGGAAACTTTTCTTTGGCTTCCCGGATGAGTTCCGGTCGCAGCACCGCCCCGGTATTGACGGATACTTTATCGGCACCGGCTGCCAGCATATCTTCCATATCCTGAAGGGTCTTCATGCCACCGCCAAAGGTCAAGGGGATGGAGATATGCTTTTTCACCTCCCGGATAATGGAGATGAACTTGGGCCGTTCTTCCTTTTTACCCTGGATATCCAAGATCACCAGCTCGTCGGCACCTTCCCTTTCATAAGCACGGGCCAGCTCCACCGGGTCTCCCGCATCTTTTAACCCGGCAAAATTAACTCCCTTGACCACACGCCCGTCCTGCATATCCAGGCAAGGAATAATTCTCTTTTTCATTGTCCTCCACTCCTGACGGTTACTTGAATAGGTTGACCGCTTCACGCAAATCAACGGTTCCCATGTAAAGAGCTTTGCCGACGATAACCCCTTCCAGGCCAAAAGGCTCCAGTTCTTTCAAAGCCCGGAGATCATCCATGGAAGATACCCCGCCGGCGGCAATGATGTTAATACCCAGTTCCTCCGCCAGCAAGCGAATACTCTCCAAGTTAGGCCCCCGCATGGTCCCGTCCCGCCGGGTATCCGTAAAAATGATCCTGTTCACGCCCCAGTTTTTCACCTCGTGACCGAGCTCCAGAAAAGTCTTCTCCACCGTGGCTTCCCATCCTTCCACAGCCACCAGGCCGTCTTTGGCATCAATTCCCACGGTAATCCGTTCACCGAACCGCCGGCAGGCCTCCTGCACCAGGTCAGGATCAGCGATGGCTGCCGTGCCTAAAACCACTCTCTCCACCCCGGCAGCCAGGGCTCTTTCGATGGTAGCCATGGTCCGTACACCGCCCCCCAATTGGAGTGGGACGGACACGGCCCGGGAAATCTCCTCTACCACGTCCAGGTTCTGGGGCTCACCGATGAATGCCCCGTCCAAATCCACCAGGTGGATAATAGGCGCCCCCAATTCCTCCCATTGCTTAGCTGTCTCTACCGGGTCATCGGAAAACACCGTCATTTGTTCAGGATCCCCTTGGAGCAACCGGACACATTGGCCCTCCCTCAGGTCGATGGCTGGAATGATCAACACTCTTATTTCCCCCATTCCCATTTGGATTTACAGTATACCTTTGGTAGAAGGGATGCCCTTCTCCCTTGGATCGAAGGATACGGCTTGCCGGAGGGCTCGACCTACCGCTTTGAATACCGCCTCAATAATGTGATGGGTGTTGTGTCCTGTCTCCTGCTTAACATGCAGTGTTACCCCTCCATGCAGGGTAAAAGCGCGCCAGAATTCTTCCACCAGCTCCGTATCAAAGTCCCCTACTCTACCTTGCGGCAAAGCCACTTGCATGCTGAGATATGGCCGGCCGCTGAGATCAACCACCGCCAGCACCAAAGCATCATCCATAGGTATCCAAGCACTGCCGTAACGCTGGATGCCTGTCTTGTCGCCGATAGCCTGGCTCAAGGCCCGGCCCAGGCAGATACCCACATCTTCCACCGTGTGATGGGCATCGACGGCCAGATCCCCCGTTACCCTGGTCAAATCCAAATTTAAGCCCCCGTGGCGCACCAGCTGCTGCAGCATGTGATCGAAAAAGCCTATGCCCGTGGTTCCCTGCATGACTCCTTGACCGTCCAGTTCCAGCGTCAAGGCAATGTCTGTTTCCCCGGTGGCGCGGGTAATCACTGCTTTTCTTCCCATGCCGCCACCCTCCTGCGCACCGCCACGGCCCTCCCGTGAGCAGCCAGGCCTTCTACCCGGGCCAGTTCCTCCACGGCCTCCGCTGCCTCCAGCAAGCCGGCTTGGGTGTAACCAATCAAGCTGGTCTTTTTCATGTACATGTCCACATTTAGGGGTGAGGAGAAACGGGCCGTACCCCCGGTAGGCAGGACATGATTGGGCCCAGCATAATAGTCTCCCAGGGATTCCGGCGAATAATGCCCCAGGAAAACGGCACCGGCGTTTTCCACCCGGCCCAACCAGCTAAAAGGCTGGTCTAAGCATAATTCCAAGTGTTCCGGGGCAAAACGGTTGGCCAAATCGAAAGCCTCTCCCAGGTCGGCGGTGATAATTATGGCCCCCCTGTGCTCCAGCGACCGGCCGGCGATCTCCCGCCTAGGCAGCTCCGCCAGCTGTTTCATGACTTCCCGGGCCGTTTTTTCCGCCAAGTCTCTCTCCGGGGTAATTAAAATGGAACGGGCCAGGGGATCGTGCTCCGCCTGGGAGAGGAGATCCGCGGCCAAAAAGACCGGGTTGGCCGTTTGGTCGGCGATAATCAAGATCTCACTGGGCCCAGCCAGCATGTCAATATCCACATCACCGTAACATAGTTTTTTCGCCATCGTGACATAAATATTCCCAGGTCCGACAATTTTATCCACAGGATTGATGGTCTCGGTACCATAAGTCAGAGCGGCCACGGCCTGCGCTCCGCCTATTTTATAGATCTCCGTGACCCCCGCTTCCTTGGCGGCCACCAGGGTATAAGGATTAACGGTACCGTTCCTGCCCGGCGGTGTCACCATCACCAGTTCTTTCACCCCGGCTACCAGGCCGGGCAGCGCCGTCATCAACACGGAAGAGGGGTAGGCCGCCCTGCCCCCGGGCACATATAACCCCACCCGGGTCAAGGGCCGGTAGAGCTGGCCCAGAATATTGCCTGCCTCATCCACCTGCCACCAGGATTTCTCCAGCTGCCGGCGGTGAAAATTAATAATGTTTTCTTTGGCCTGTCTTAAAGCTTTCAAAAAACCCGGCGTGACTTCGTCATAAGCAGCCTCGATTTCCCCGGCGGTCACCTGCAGTCCTTTACCGGCCAGGGAAGCCCCGTCAAACCGCTCCGTGTAGTCATATAATGCCCGGTCCCCGTCCCGTCGCACCGTATCAATAATTTCCATGACTTGCGGCAGTACTTCATAGCCGCTGATTTGTCCCGCTTTTCTTAACTCCTCCACCACGGGATCCTGACTGTCAATAATGCGCAGCACTAGTCCGCCCCCATTTCTACCACTTGTTTTAATCGCTGCACCAGCGGCTCCAATCGTTGATAATCCATCCGGTAGCTCACCCGGTTGGCGATCAGGCGAGCCGTGGCGCTGAAAATATCACTGACGGCCACTAACCGGTTTTCTCTCAAAGTCCTGCCCGTGGACACGATGTCGACGATCATATCTGCCAAGCCAACCCTGGGCGCCAATTCAATGTTACCGTGCAGCTTGATTACTTCCACCTGCATCCCCAGGGAAGCAAAGTAGTTGGCCGCCACCCGGGGAAACTTGGTCGCTACTCTCTTGTGATTGAGCTTCCGCAAGTCCGGCTCCCCGTCCACGGTAATCCTCGCCGCCGTCTCTTCCGGCAGCGCCACCACAAACCGGCACAAGCCAAACTTCAGGTCCACCAGCTCAAAAACATCGGCTCCCGCTTCTTCAATGGTGTCCTTCCCGACCACACCCAAAGCCGCCGCCCCGTAATCCACGTAGACCGGGATGTCCGTGGGGCGGCAGATAATGTAACGGTAACCTTCCTCCGGGTATTCGAACACCAGCTGCCGGTCCTCCGTTTTCAAGCCTGCCGCAGGCAGCCCCGCTTTCTGGAAAAGGGCCACGGCTTCCTCCCCTAATTTGCCTTTCGGGAGCGCGATCGTCAGCAAAGACCTATCCATTTTCCCCCTCCTCCGGAATCCCGACCACCTGAGCTATGTTTCGCCGGGCCGCGTAAGCCGCCGCCTCTTGCCGGGAGCGTCCCAGGAGGTCAATTTCCACTTTCAAACCCCGTTGTCTCAAGCGTTCCGCTTCTTTCAAACGCTCCGGTACTTTTCCTCCCACCACCAGGACATCCACCGGCGCCTCATTAGCCCCGGGCAGGGTTTGCATGAGCCTTTCAATGCCGAAAGCGAAACCAATGGCCGGTACGTCCCAGCCAAACTGCCCCAGCAGGTGATCATACCTGCCGCCGCCGCAAACGGGATAGCCCAATCCGGCGGCATAACCCTCGAAAACGATGCCTGTATAATATTCCAAGTCCCGCAGGATACTGAAATCAAAAAACACGTACCGGGCCAAACCCAGCGCATCAAGGGACTGGTATACTTCTTCCAACTGTTCAATGGCCTGCACCATGGCCGGGATGCGGGCAAGGCTCTTGGCTTTTTGCAGCACTTCCCGGCCGCCCCGCAAGGCCAGGATGTTTTTGATTTCCTGCCCCAAAGGCCCGGCCAAGCCCAAAGCAGACAACCTGTTTTCCAGTCCTACGAAGTCCTTGCGGGCAATCAGCCATTTGATCTCTTTGCTCAACTCCGGGGCTACGCCCGCATTGGCCAAGAAGCTGTCCGTCAGCACCACATGGCCGATACCTACCTGGAATTCCGTCAAACCGGCCTGTCTTAAAGCTTCCACCGCTAAAGCCAGCATTTCCGCATCGGCGCCGGTACCCGCGGCCCCAATTAATTCCACACCCCCCTGGTAGAACTCCCGTTGCCGGGCACCACCCAGCGCTTCATAACGAAAAGCATTGCCGAAATAAAACAGCCTCACCGGCAAAGGCTCCTCCCGCAAGTGGGTAGCCACCATACGGGCAATGGGGGTGGTAAGATCCGGCCGCAGGGCCAGGATGCGCCCCGTCGGATCAATCAGCTTGTATAACTGTTCCTCCGCGCTGCTGCCCTTTAACTGTTCATAGTACTCCAGACTGGGCGGGATGATTTCCCGGTAGCCCCAGGCAAGAAACAGGGAAGACAGCTTTTCTTCCAGTTTACGCCGGCTGAAAGCTTCCGGGGGCAGTATATCCCTCACCCCGGGCGGGATCTGCCAAGCGGCAGGATTGACAACCATCGCCAACACTCCTTTAACACATTAAAGTGTTAACGCAATGGTATCACTCTTTTTTCTGCCTGTCAATCTCTTTTAAACGTGAAAGAATTAATTTATACCCGTCCGCGCCGTAATTGAGGGCTCTTTTTACGCGGCTGATGGTAGCCGTGCTGGCACCGGTGGTTTCCGCAATAGTGGTGTAAGTGTAATCCTGGTCCAGCATCTTGGCCACTGCCAATCGCTGGGCAATGGACTTTAACTCAGCCACCGTGCAGATGTCCTCGAAGAACCGGTAACACTCCTCTTCATTTCTCAGCAGTAAAATCGCCTCAAACAAAGCGTCAATGAAAGGATCTTTCAATTTGCTTTGATAGGCCATGGCTATTCCCCCTCTGACCCTTCCTATATTTTATTTATTTTGCCCGTCCTGCTCAGTCATTGTTATATGAGCCTTTTGCAAAATAGCCCCTTTGTAGAAAAAGAAAACAAGTTGCCATACTGCCGCAAAGCGCAATTTTCTAAAAACACTTTAGCGGGCAGCAGTAATATCGGTATCAACCGATTTTAA
>DULZ01000005.1 GCA_012840125.1 Clostridia bacterium
CCGCCCAGTTCTTCAATCATCAGGTACAGGCCGTCCTTTTCCAGCACCGGCCCGCTTAAAAGGACCCCTATCCTCCCCGCGTCCTCTTCTTTGCGGGCGGTCAAAGAGGTCAAGGCCTCCTCCAGCAGGGTCACGTACTCCTCCCGGGGGAGGAGCTGCCCGGCCCGCAGCAGGGCCGCCACCAGGTGGGACGGCAACCAGGGCCTTAACTCATCCAGCTTTAAAGCCAGCCGCCGCATACGTGCATATAATTCTAAAGCAGAGGCTATTCTCTCCTCCTGCGGCGTTTCCCCCGCCAGCTCCCGCAGTTTTTGCCAGGCAGCTCTTAATTCTTCCAGATAGTACTCCCGGGCCCCGGGAGCGGACAGCATCACCGGCGGTACCAGTTCCAAGACTTTATCCTTTAAGACCGTCCGGGAAATACTGCCCAAACACTGCATGGTATCGCAGGTTTGGGCCAGGCCCAGCCCCGACAGTTTTTTGAGGCCGGGGCCTTTCAAATCGGCCAAAATGCCCCGGGCCAGGGAACAGGAAAAGGACGGCAATTCCGGGGGCATAGCCCTGGTCTGGCCGGGAAAAAGGCGCAAGGGCTCCAGGCCTGCCGCCCACACCAGTTCCTCCGGCCAGTAACTGCAAGTGAAACCGAAAAACCGCTTTTCCGGATACCGTGCCAAGATTTCCGCCCCCGTCAGGGAGGCAGCCTCCACCAGTCGTTCCATTGCCGATGCAGCCATTGCTCACCCTCCCGCCGGTCTTATGATGGAATCCGCTGTCGCTGCCGTAATTCTTTTTTGAGGATCTTCCCAATGGGGCTCTTGGGCAGGTCCTCCACCAGTTCCACTTCTTTAGGCACCTTATACCTGGTCAAATGCTCCCGGCAAAAAGCGATGATCTCCTGTTCCGTCGCTGCCGCTCCTTCCTTCAATTTCACAAAGGCCTTCACCTTTTCCCCGGCGTAGTCGTCGGGCACCCCGATGACGCAAGCCTCCGCCACGGCGGGATGCCGGTACAGGACGTCTTCCACTTCCTTGGGATAGACATTGAAACCGCCGGTGATGATCAGGTCCTTCTTCCGGTCCACGATATAGAAGTAGCCGTCTTCGTCCATGTAACCCAGGTCCCCGGTATACAGCCACCCGCCTCGCAAGGCCTCTTGCGTTTCCTCCGGGCGGTTGTAATAGCCCAGCATCAGGGTCGGGCCCTGAATCACTAGTTCCCCGATCTCCCCGGGCGGCAGGTCCCGGGTACCTGTTTCAATGTCCCGGACGGTGATCACCGTATCAGCAAAAGGTATCCCGATGCTGCCGGATTTATTGATGCCCTTAAAGGGATTGCAGCAGATGGCCGTCACCGCTTCGGTGAGACCGTAACCCTCCAGCAGCCGGCCGCCGGTGATCTTTTCAAACTGCTCCTTGACCTCCAACGGCAGGGGAGCCGCTCCCACAAAGCAGCCCCGGAGGGAGGATAAATCGTACTTGGAGAAGTTATCGTGATTGAGCATCCCGATATACATGGTGGGCACCCCGGCAAAAATGGTGGGCCGGTAGCGCTGGATAGCCTTCAGCATATCATCGACGCTGAAACGGGGCAGCAGGATACAGGTGCCGCCCGAGATCAAGGAAGCGTTCATGCAAACGCTCATGCCGAAGCCGTGGAAAATAGGCAGTACCGCCAAGATCCGGTCATGGTCGTTAAAATCGATCCAGGAACGGCATTGATAGGCATTGACCACCAGGTTCTTCTGGGAGAGCATGACCCCTTTGGGTTTACCCGTGGTGCCGCCGGTATAGATGAGGACGGCTAAATCCTGCTCCACGTCCCATTTAGCCGGTTGTATCCCGGTGGCGGGAAATTTGAGGAGTTCTTTAAACTGCCTGGCCGCTTTGATGCGCTTTTGCGCTTCCGGGCTGAGCTTGTTCTTCAAAGGATACAGAATATGCAAAGGAAAGGGCAGTTCATCTCGAATGGAGGTATAAAAAGTATGTTGGAGCAGTTCCCGGTGGCCTTCCTCCCGGAGGGTGTCACGCACCTTTTCCAATCGCCCGGCTAGCAAATCCAGGGCGACGGCCAGGCGGACCCCGGCATCTTTAAACAGGAACGCCAGTTCCGTTTCGGTGCTTAAGGGGTTCACCGGTACCACCGTGGCCCCCACGCCTAAAACAGCGTAATAACTAATGACGTACTGAGGGCAGTTAGGCAGCAGTAAAGCCACCTTATCCCCCTTTTTGATCCCCAGCCGGTGCAGGGAAACCATGCAGCGGGTGATCTTTTCGTAAAGGTCTTTATACGAAGTCGCCTTGCCGAAAAACATCAGTGCCGGAACTTGGGGCTTTTCCGTGGCCTTCTGTTTTAACAAGGTAAACAAATCTTCCCCGTGGTAAGGAATATGCCGCGGCACGCCTGCATCGTAGTGTTTGTACCAGGCATACTCTTTAAATTCTGACTGATTACTCAATCATTTTCCCTCCTTTGATACTAAGGGATTTAGATCCAGCTTAGCATAGACCCTTTTTA
>DULZ01000006.1 GCA_012840125.1 Clostridia bacterium
GAGGATTTGCCCGTCGGGGTGAAGCAGCGGGTGGAAATCGTCAAAACCCTGTACCGCGGCGCCGATATCATCATTTTCGATGAACCCACCGCCGTGCTGACCCCGCCGGAAGTGGAGGAGTTGTTCCAAGTTTTTCATGAATTGATTAAGCACAACAAGACCATCGTCTTCATCACCCACAAGCTGAATGAGACGATGACCGTGGCCCACCGCATTTCCGTCTTGCGCAACGGGCGGAAGATAAGGACCCTGGCCCGGGAGGAGACGACGCCGGAAGAACTGGCCCGCTTGATGGTGGGCCGGGAAGTGGCTTTTGATTTGGAGAAATCGCCCTGCCGCCCGGGGAAAACTATTTTGGCGCTGCAGAAGGTGCAGCTGCTGCCGAAAGCGGCCCGGACCGTGGATTTGGAAGTGCGGGCCGGGGAGATCGTCGGCATCGCCGGGGTGGAGGGCAACGGGCAGCTGGAGTTGGAAGAAATGATCATGGGGTTGATGCCCTGTCCAGGGGGGAAAATTCTTTTCAACGGCCAGGATATTACCGGTCTAAGCGTGCGGGAGCGGAAAAGCTTAGGTATGGCCCATATCCCATCGGACCGCCACAAGAGGGCCATGTTAGCCGGCTTTTCCCTGGAGGAAAATCTCCTGCTGGGCCGGCAGTTTCGACCGGAGTGGGTGCGCCGGGGTGTCATCCGGCAGCAAGCCCTGCGCCAGAGCTGCCGGCAGTTAATCGAGACTTTTAAAATTAAGGCCTCGGGCGCCCAGCAGAAGATCAAGTTCCTATCCGGCGGCAACCAGCAAAAGGTAATCCTGGCCCGGGAAGTGAGCGCCGGCCCGGAATTGATCTTGGCGGCGCAGCCTACCCGGGGCTTGGACATCGGCGCCATTGAGTATATCCATAAGCTGCTGCTGGAGCTCAGGGATCAGGGGAAAGGGATCCTTTTGATTTCGGCGGAGCTGCCGGAGATCATGAAGTTAAGTGACCGCATTGCCGTTCTTTACGAAGGAGAAATCCGGGCTCTGGGGCCGGCGGAAGAATTTACCCAAGAGGAGTTGGGACTGCTCATGGCGGGAAGAGAGAGGGGGGAAGCGTCATGAAGGCAAGGGAAGCGGTGCTCACCCCGGAAAGGACGGATTTGCTGTGGGATTTGCTGTTGTCGGTACTGGCTATCCTGCTGGCCTTGCTTTTAGGCGGGGTCTTGGTTTGGGCCCTGGGCGAATCCCCCTGGACTGCTTACCAGGCTTTATGGAAAGGTTCCTTTGGCGATGCCAGGAGCCTGGCCAATACCCTGGCCAAGGCGACGCCGCTGGTTTTCGTCGGCTTGTCGGTAGGCCTGGCCTTTCGCTGCGGCTTGTTTAATATCGGGGCGGAGGGCCAGCTGTATGTGGGGGCTTTCTGCGGCGTGCTGGCGGCTTTGTACCTGCCGTCCATGCCTAAACTCATCACGCTGCCGGTCGTTATAGTTGCTGGGATGCTGGCTGCCGGTTTATGGGGCGCGGTGGCCGGTTTCCTGAAAGCCAAGTACGGCACCCATGAGGTGGTGGTGACCGTGATGGGCAATTATATTGCCATCAATTTGACCTCCTATCTGGTGAATTACCCGTTTAAAGCGCCGGGCCAGGTGCCCCAGACGGAAATCATACCGGTGGCCGCTACCTTTTTCAAACTGGTACCGCGCACCCAATTAACCACCGCCTTTCTCTTGGCCTTGGTCATGGTCCTGGCGGTGTACTGGTTTCTTTGGAAAACAGCTCCCGGTTACGAGATCCGGGC